>CAZSUE010000329.1:0-5925 GCA_964609045.1 uncultured archaeon
GCGGCGGCCGATTGGCGAAACCGTTCCGCTCGCTGGCGCTCGCGGAAGATTTCACAGGCCGTTTGGGTACCTAGCTGCGCGGGCCGCGTCCGGCCATCCAGTCGCTGGCGCGTCTGGGCGGCCTATTGGTTGGCGCGCCTGGGCGGCCTATTGGTTGGCACTGGTCGCTAACCACTCCGCCCGCTGCCGCGGCCGGAGGGTTTAGCACTATGCGCTAAAGCCTTGCGCTATGCACTATTACTACTAATGGATTCCGCCGCGTTCGTTCCCCACCTGGTCGGGGCGATACCCAGATGAACCTGACCAAAGCCATTCGCTCTTGCAGAGATTCCAAAACTGGGGTGGGGGTTCCAGGCTTTCTCCGTTTGTACTCCATACATTCCTCATAGTGCGCTCCCTAGCCATCATCCCTCTTCTTCGTGTGAAATTGGTGTGGCTTCGTGGACGGTTTTCTTCTCCCCCCTTTCCTGGCCCCTTCCCATGCTATTAAGATGCTTAGCTGCGCAGGGTGGTGTGCGGCCAGACAGCCGCTGGCGCGCCTGTCGGCCTTGGGAGATGGTGGTACCCAGGCGAAACCCATTTTCTCCTTTCCTTTCTTCCTTCGCGGCGCTTCGCGCTCTTCGCGGTTAAGAATGGGGTGGGGGGAATTCGGTTAATTCGGTCTAGCCAGGCGATTGAGAACCCAATTGGGCGCAATGGCGCACATGCGCGCCCATCAGCTCTGTGCCTCCTCCGTCCTCAGAGTGCTCGGTGTTACAACGGCCAGCACCGTGAGCAATGGGCGCGGTTGATCGATCGGCGGCAGCAGCCAAATGGCCGGGTTGGGTGCAGTTCGTTCGCGTGCATCACTTGGTTACGATACCATGAACGGATCGTTTACTTTATCGTTCAATCGTGGTTTACGATCCTGTTGCGAGGTATCTCGTGGCCGGGCCGCGACCGATCTTTTCCACCTCACCGAGCGATCGCAATTTTTTGAGCCTATTGAGCACGGTCACCTTACTCAAGCCCACATTTTCGGCAAGCACGGAGCTGGCGACGGGGCGGCCCGTTGCGAGCGCGACGATCTTTCGGTCGATCTCGTCGAGGTCGCCATCGAGGCGCGAGAAGATGAGATCCACATGCGACCGCGCGATATCGAACCTCACATCGCAAAAGGGGTGTGCCTCGCATTCTTCACGGATCTTGACGATCCCAAACCCATACCGTTCGATATAGCCGCAGTCGTAGAGATATTGACAGAGAAGCGGGTTACGAGGATAATGCTCGGGACGATCGATATCGATGGTAGGCGGGAAGCTGCCGGGGCTGCGTATCACCAGCTCATGTTTGCGAATAAAGGCCCGTACATCCGCTTCGTGGAGGTAGTTCCGATGGCTAAAGGCGTTGGTGATCGCCTCTCGGATCGCGCCTTCGGGATAGACCATACGTTTCGTCCTTCGCCCTCCGATCCGATATTCCACCGTATCCACTTTGGAAACCACTGTAGAATACATATCGTCGATCAATTTCCATATGGGACCAGAAAGCTCGATATTCTGACTCGGCCCCGATGGTGAGTGGATCACGACCCGTCCCGTGGCGCCGGATATATATCGCTCCGGTGCATCGGAAAAGTAGAGGAACCCGCCGTAGGTCGCCTTCAGCACATCTTGCCTCCATCCAGCACCCTTGATCTTGACGAGGTTCGTTTCGATCGTGTCGCGGGGCGCGATCCCTCTCACCTCTTCCCTTAATCGAAGGTACCGTCTCACATGCGCTTCGGAGAGGATATCGACGTCGATGGTCGATAGTTGGGTATCGAAATGGATCTGTGTGAGCTCCACACTCCGGGTCAACATTTCGCTCAGTGTCAACGCTCTATTGCTTCGCCCGACCCGTATATATGGTGTCCTGTTGTTGAATACGAGGGCGTCGCTCTTCTCGACCTCTATCATCATGACCTCAATATCGTGAATCGTTATCGAGCGTATCGAGAGAGCGGGCGGCGGCGAGAGGAGGTGGAGCGCGGTCGAAACCCGCTCCTTCGTACGCTTCCCCACACCGCGCACCGTCCCGTCATCCTCGATCCCAACTAAAACGAATCCTCCGTAGGTATTGGCGAAAGCGGTGACGGTATCTGCGATGGATCGATGGTTCCGTTTGAATTCCACCTCTTCTCCTTCGCCTTTCACGAGGAGCTTCAGGAACCGTTTGGTATCGTCCATGCGATCATCTCCGATGATGGGGTGATCGTCGTCGAGCTATATCCGCTTTACGGTACGCTTAACGTATCGTTCACTCTATCGTTCAAACCCAGTTTACGATTACGACCGCGTTGCGCGCGCGACGATCGTTCGGTCGATCTCGTCGAGGTCGATCGGCATCGAGGCGCGCGAAGATGAGATATCGCAGAAACGGCCATCCACTTAACGATAAGCTGAACGTATCGTTCACTTTCGCGTTCAGTCGCGGTTGACGACCGCCGTGCTTGGCAACACTTCATCGGGAAGCCCGGAGCGGGCACGGGGCGCGCGCGTCAGGAACGGTTCGGCGTTGTCCATGGGCCCGTGGCCGTTCCTGATCGAGCGCTATTCGGTTTACGATAGGCTGATTGGCTGAACATATCGTTCACTTTACCGTTTAGCCACGGTTTACGATCATGGTGCTCGGTAGGGAGATATCTTCTGGCGCGGCCGCGACCGGCCGTTTTCCCCTCATCGAGCGATCGGAATTTCTCGCGTCTCTCGTGAAGGAATTCACCGGGTTGGTTCATTCGAACTCGACGCCGCATTCGGGACACCGCATCGCGTCTGGTGGGAGGACGACCTCACACATCGGGCAGAAGTATACCGTACCCTCTTCACCATCGAAAAGCAGTCCACAGGTTGGACATTCAGCAATATCAAGAGGTATGGTGGTCTTACACGCCGGACATTCGTACTCGATCTCCTCCATGAGATCGTCGAACTCTGCGCCGCACTTGGGGCAGGATGTCATATCCAATGTAACTGCCGCGCAACAGATCGGGCATTCGAGATCTGATCCGGCGTCGGCATATTCCGCATTGTCCTCCTCGAGCTGATCGAGCAACTGATCGAATTTGACACCGCATGCGGGGCAGAAGCCTATAGTGCTCGATATCGGCGCTTTGCAGAAAGGGCAAACCAGTTCGGGTTCCATGTCCTTATCTTCTACTTTTATTTGCTCTTGCTCCTCGAACTCGTTGATCAGCTCATCGAACTTGACACCGCAGTCGGGACAGCTATTGATCGTATCGGAAAGAGATGCTTCACATATCGGACAATGTAATTGTTCCTCTTTTTCTTCCTTCGGACGGTCATCGACCATCCCGCAATCTTGATAGGCAGTAAGATCGAAGGCGACGCCACACTCCGGGCATGCCGTGATATTCTTTGTTACGGTGGCACCGCATTCAGGACATTCGTACTCGATGTGTTCCTCCTCTACCGTGAGCGCCTCGTCTATTTTTTGAGCGGGCTCCATTTCGAGCAACGAGGCGCGGTCCTCGGCCAGATCGGATTTTTTAGGTTCGGACGGCGTTGATTTGGGCGCATGGTCTTTGATTGTAAGGTGGTAATCGATCGGTGCGAAATAATAGGAAGATCCGTGCACCGGTCGCTTAGCGTATGCATTATCGTCGATGGGAGAGGATGAAGGTATAGAATATGACTGCTCCATACGCATAGGCTGGTTCGTTTCGCTCGATCGTTTCTCATCATCTCCATCGAGCCGCTTTGCATCACCTCTCGCAACGACGCCCTCGCCATCGATCCGCGTTTGGCTCTCATGTGAGAGATCGGGCTTTTGAGAACGCGACGGTGAATATCGAAAGGATTGCTTTGTTCTCTCGCGCTCGAACTGTTGTTCTTTTGCCCGATTTGGGCGGCTGTCTGAAGAGCTCTCCCTTTTCGGCCCCGCCACCCGCACCGATGCAGCCTTATCATCGGAGTGGGCGCACTTCTTGGTTCCTCGCGCGTTCTGCCGCTTCAGCGCCGCGTTCTCCGCGATATATTGCGCCGAACGATCGGGAAGGTAGCCGAACCCATCGAAAAAGTCGAAAAGCACCAATGTAACGACGGTGAAAAAGAAGGTGTAGATCTGAAGCGGGTACGATCCGTCCATTGCGATATTCATTGCTAGACTGAAGAGAAGAAAGAATGCGGGTACCAATGAATAGACACGCGCCTTTCTTTTGTTTAGGTGATGGAGAATAACGATGGGTCCGATGATGATCAGTGCAATTGCGATGTTATGGACCGGCCCCACCCAAAACCGTGCGATACTCATGGAGAGGATCAGCGCAGGGGGTGTCATTTGCGGTATGAAAAGGGCGAAGAGCAGCAATAAGGCCAGGAGATAGAATATAAAACTCCAGAACGACCGAACGAGGAGCCTGGGGAGTCGTGTCGGTAGGTGGGCGTCGTTAGTGAACACTGGTACCCTCTCGATTCAATCTGATGGCGAGCTGTGTAACGATGGTAACGATGATAGCGAGTATTGCGGCGATCAATAAAAAAAATGCATCGTCGAACGGCGGGAGTGTGTCCTCGTGATAGGGGCTGCGATAGATCGCCGAACGGCCGTTCATATCTTTCACCTCGATCTCGAGCATCTCACCGTCGCCCGGCTCCATCCATACGACCAGTTCGAGATAACAACTCTCGATACCGGTGTTCTTTCGGCTCATATTGATCCGTGATGTGTTGGGGATCAGCCCATGGCCGATATTATCGACAAAGACGCCGCTGGGGGTATCGTTCGAATCGAGCTTGCGATAGGCGACGCTCCGGACCACCTCGCGATCGTTGGTGATATTGATGTAAACATAGTCGATATCGCGGGCGGAGTTGAGGTCAGAGATATTGATGGCGATCATTATCCTCCCGTCCTCCTGGTACACCTCCAGATCGGCGATATAGGGCGGAAGGTTGGCCACTCGAATACCGCCGCTATCGGCTCGCGCGATGGTGGCGGGCGGGAATGATAGTAATACTAATAGTAGTAATGCGAGGGTGAGAGCGGAGGTTAGGATAACGAGACTTCTTCTCAGTTCCGAGCCCCCCTCTGTTTCTGCCGGCGGATGATGAGCGTAAGAACGACGAATAACGCGACGATCACGGCGAAGGGAATGATCTGGTTCGGACCTATCGAGCCGAAGCTCGATGTATCGTCTTCATCGGACGGTGCATCCGACGGGTGGGCGGTGGCCTCAACGGGCTCGATCTCGATCTCGGTGCGATATTCGTGCCCGTTGACCGTATAGATAAGCGCTGCGTCGCCCCTCGGTACTGCGGGCTCGATTGCGACCGAAAGCGCCACCATCTCACCCTGGGTAAGGGTGAGGTGGATCGGAGTATCGAGAGGGTCGCCGGCTGCGGCATCACCGTTCTCTTGACGCTCGATGCCGACGATGGTACAGTTCTCCGCTCGAATATCGACCTCGACTTGCCCCTCGCCGTCGAGTATGAGCGGGAAGGACTTCGTCTCGTCGGCGGCGATACGAACGCTGTGGACGAATTGCACGGAGACGCCGTCGACCGAGACGAGCGAGAGATCCGGGTCGCCGATAAAGAGCCGCGTCGTGAAGGGATAGCTATAGGAGGGGACGAGTTGCAGCATCGAGATGCTGGGTCCGATATATTGGAACGAAACGAGGATCTCGCCCGCGATCTCCTTCTGTTGGGTGCCCAGCCCCTCTGCGTCGTACTGGACGGCGTAGCGTCGTTGCCCGAAAGCGGGTATCGAGTGATCGTCGGGCGTTACGGTGAACGCGGGGTCGTCGACGGATATCTCGGCCCTCATCGGGATCGGGCCTTCATTCATCACCGTGATATACTGGTTCAAATCGGCGGAGTCGACCTCGCCGTGGTAATGGGGCGGCGCAACGATGGAGAAGTCCGGTGCGGAGACGCCGACGCCGCC
>CAZSUE010000330.1:0-5917 GCA_964609045.1 uncultured archaeon
ACATGGAACAGAGCGTGACCACGGTGTCGTAGCCTTGCTCCTGGGCACGGACGAGGTTCCTGATCGGCGCGAGCTGGTGGATCACATCGTCGGTGGCCAGTGAATAGACGGTCCCGCAACAGTACCACCGATCGAGTTCGACCAGTTCGATATCCAGCGCCTTGGCCATTTCGAGCGCCGAGGTATCGAAGTTCTTCGCCGTGGTTTTCAGCGTGCAGCCGGGGTAATAGGCCAGTTGCCTTCTTGTCATCTGTCACAGCTCCAGATCGATGCTATCGTGCTATCTCATATGATATGACGCAATGGGATACATACTATCCTTCTGCCCGCCCCTTACGCCGTCTTCTTGCGCAGCGCGGATACGAGCGCGATCTGTGGGAGCTCGCGATACTCCTCCTCGTTGATCTCCTCCAGCGCGAGCTTGTCGATGTTCTTTCTGAGAAGGATGAGCCGCAGCGCTTCCATCACCCGCGCGAGATCGATGCCCTTCGGGCAGCGTACTTGACATGTGAAGCATGAGGCGCAGAGCCAGATCGTGTTCGCCTCGATGATCTCGTCGATGCAGCCCATCTGCGCCAAACGTATCACCTCGCTGGGGAGGAGGTCCATCTCCTCGATGGCGGGACAGCCGGCCGAACATTTGCCGCACTGGTAGCACTTCATGAGGGTCTCGCCGCTGATATCTTCGATCTTCCGAACGAGGTCGCTACGGACCGCGTCACGGCTGAGCTTCACTCTCATTGAGATATCTCCATTCTATCCTGCGGAGTTCGGGATTTTTGGATTCGAAGGCGCTACATATTCGAGCATGAGCGCGCGAGGGGCCTCAATCGGCCTCAATCGCGGAGGCGCAGTCTCCCGTGCCTCGGCCAGTTCGGAAGGCTATTTAAGTGATCGAACGACTGGCACGGAGGAATGGGTCACACCTACTAAAAGGTTGGGTGTGCCACTTGTCACCCGGGCGCGCGGTCACTGGCGGTCATTTCTCGCGCCGTGGCCGATCCCGCGAACGCCGTGACAATTTTGAACCCCCCCCCAGAAAATGTGTCGGATCGTCGGGAGAAGTGAGGATGAACGGCGCGATACGCTCGGAACCGGTGCATCTGCCCCACCGAACGCTGAAGGTTTGGCAGAGACGGTTCAGTCCAAACCGAGTGCGTCGAGGAACTGGGGAAGCGGTCGCGTGTTCATGATGTCGTCGGGTTCGAGCCAACCGCGGCGTGCCTGGCTGATCCCGAACCGCGCATAGGTGAGATGCTCGGCGGCGTGCGAATCGGTGGAGATAATGAATCGTGCACCTGCCCGTTTCGCGCGGGGGAGGTACCGGTCTTCGAGGTCGAACCGTGTGGGGAACGAATTGATCTCCAGCCATGTCCCCGCTCGTGCAGCGGCCGTAAAGACCGCATCCAGATCCACTGCGTATGCGTCGCGTCTGCCGTAGTGCTTGCCGGTGGGATGGCCCAAGACAGTGACCGCTGGATGCTCGACGGCGCGGACCAACCGCTCGGTCATCGCCCCTTCCGAGAGATCGAACTTCGAATGTACTGACGCGATGACATAATCGAGCATTGCCAGCGTATCGTCATCGAAATCGAGCGAGCCGTCCTCGAGGATATCGACCTCGGTCCCGTGCAAAATACGCAGCGGCGTCTTGGTATTCGCGTCGGCCAGTGTCGTATTGAGGGCGCGGATCACTTCGTGCTGGGCGCGGAGCCGTTCGCGATCGAGCCCGTTGACCACGGTCAACCGTTGCGAGTGGTCCGTGATACCGATATATTCGTAATCGAGCCGCTGCGCGGTCGCCGCAAGTTGTGCGATGGTGGCGCTTCCGTCGCTGGCGACGGTGTGGATATGGAGATCGCCCCGGAGCGAATCGTAGCCGATGAGCGGCGGGAGCGTCCCGCTCGCGCCAGCCTCGATCTCACCACGGTCCTCGCGCAGCTCCGGTGGGATATACGGCAGCTCGAGCGCCCGGTAGAGTGAGGGTTCGGTCCGTCCCGCCAGCCGCTTTTTGGTATCGTTCGAAAAGAGCCCGTACTCGTTCAGTTTCATGCCGCGCTTCAGCGCGCGTTTCCGAAGCTTGATATTGTGGCTCTTGGAACCGGTGAAGTACTGGAGCGCGGCACCGAACGCGTCCTCGTCCACGACGCGGAGGTCGGTCTGGTGCCCTTCGTCGAGGAGCACACTCGATTTGGTGGGCCCCTGTGCGATGACGCGGTCGCAGTGCGGGTATGCGACGAAGCGCTCCATGACCAGTTCGGGCTGCGCCGAACTGACGAGGATATCGACATCGCCGATGGTGGGCGCACAGCGACGAAGCGACCCGGCCACCGATATCGATCGTATCGCGTCCCCCGCACTCTCCTCGAGATACGCGCGGTACGCTTCGGCGATGGGGAGGACGATCCCCAACGGCGTACGGCCGCTGCTGCGTTCATAGAGCGCAAGATCGTGGCGGAGGTTTGCTTCCGTCTTCGATCCGAACCCTGTGAGCCTGCGGACCGTATGCTGGTCCAGCGCGTCGTGGAGAGCGGCGACGGATTCGACCCCCAGCTCTTTCCAGAGCCGCTCAACCCTCTTGGGGCCAAGATTGGGTATATTGAGGAGTTCCACGACACCCTCGGGCACCTCTTCGCGCAGCTCGTCCAAATACGCGAGCTCGCCGGTCTCGATGATCTCCGTCGCATTTTCGGCCGTCGCCTTCCCGATGTGCGGGATGCTTTTCAGCGTGCCCGCTCGATAATATTCCTCGATATCTGCATCCAGTGTCTCAATGGCCCGTGCGGCGCTGCGATAGGCGCGGGCAGAAAACGGCGCGTCTTGAAGCTGGAGGATGGCGGCGACCTCACGAAAGATCGACGCGACGCGTGTATTGATCATTGCCGCGACGAATGGAGCCGTTCTCTTTTGAAGTTTTGCCCACAACACCTTTGGAGCCCGGAGTGTGAAGTGTGAAGTGTGAACTGTAAAGTGTAAAGTGTGAAGTGTGAAGTGTGAAGTGTAAAGTGTGAAGTGTGAAGTGTAAAGTGTGGATCGAGGCTGAGCGCCAACCCATTTCGTATCATGCGCCCGAGGTTTTCATACTTGGTCTTTTCGGGCAAAAGATAAATAGAAGGTTGCCCGCGCCCTAGTTCTCGGTCAACCACGATCGTGTGGGTACGGAAGGTGGTTCCACAAGCGGGATCTTACCTCTTTTCACCTCTTCTCACCCCATCTTACCCTATTTTATCTACAGAGGCAAACCGCCATCGACCATCGGCCAATACTTCTTTGGCGGGTGCTATCGCACGGCCGGGTAGAACCGGCGCCCCGGAACGGTCGTTCGGGGTTATAAGCGCTTGAAGATCAGCTCGAGCACTTCCTTCGGCTCCTCCATGGTGGCCAGTTCGCGCGCCGAGATGAGCGGTGTGCCTTGGATATTATCGTTCTCACGCTTATCGATAAAGATCGCGCTATATTTCTCGGTGATCTTCGAAATATTGGTGAGAACATAGGCACGTTTGCGTAGTGCGGGCGAATGGCGTCCCACACCGGTGATGATGCACGCCTCCGTATCGTGCGTCAGCGCATCGAACGGACATTTTTGCGTGGGAACGACCTCGTACCCCAGCGCTTTGAGGTGTCCGAACACCTCGCTCTCGTGCCCTTCGAGCGGTTGTACATGCTCCGCGATCTGGTGTAGTTCCGAATCATAGGTGAACGGGTCCACGGGACGGATGAGCGGTTCACCGAAGTACTCCTCCATGGAGAGCGCGATATCCACCATGGTGCTCATCCCGTCCTCGTACATCTGCACCGCTTTTCGCGACACGCCAAGTGCGTCAGCGAGCATCCCCAGTGAGATGCCGTATTGGACACGGAGCTCGTGGAGGCGGTCGCTGTCGATCTTGACATAGTACCCACCGGGTGCAGAATAGATATAGGGCGGCACGCCCTCGTAGAGATAATCCGCCATGGTCTCGATCGAGATGATCGGGATGCCGTGGCGAAGATAGACCACACCGTCCTCGAGGCTCCCGTAGCCGTTATGTTCGCCGACGATCAGCGGCGCGGCGCCGAGCACGGTGGCGAGCACTTTCATATTGTGCGAGTTCGGTTTCGAAAAAGAGTTGATATTGGTCAAGACCTTGATGATCAATAGCATATTGTCTCGACGAGAGATAACATCGAAACTGATGCTCCGGAGCGCCGTCTCATCGGAGACGTAGAACCCGGTCCGAAGCAACATATCACGCAGTGCGCGTTTCAGCTCACGACGATCCATGTCAATCGTCTAAAACCATATTAGAGCTACTATATCTACCTTCTTGTTCGCGCGCAGACACACTGGCACCACTGGACCACTGGCACCACTTGATCGCTAGGTCGCTAGGTCGCTAAACCACTGGCCTCATGAGCTTTTCACGCTCATCGACTGGACGAAATGGTCGCGGATATAGCCGTGTGAGATGATGCTCATGATCGTCATGACCAGCCCACCGAGGATATAGAGATAGACATCCTCCCATGCCACGGGATCGGGATCGAACACAAAATTCTGCAAAATCCCCACCACGCCCGCGGTGAAGAGCCCCATGGCAAAGAGCGCGAACGAGACATAGATGATCGAGACGAGGAACCGTTCTTCGCGTACGAAGACGTCGATGGTCTTGCCGATGGCGTAGATCAGCCCGCCGGCGATAATGAACCAGAGGCTACTGGCGATGATATTGAGCATCATACTCAATAATTGGATCTCCAGCGCGATATCTGTCGGCTGTGAGGTCACGGCGTTATAGCCGCGGAGCAGCCCGTAGACGATCAATGCGGTGGCGCTGATCGTAAATATCGTCGAGATATGGCCCTGCTCCAGTCCAGCACGGAAATCCCGCCCCAATGCGAGGATCGGTTCCTCGAGCCGGAACCCGCGCACGATCAAATAGACCCCCAGCGTCATCAGTACCGCACCCCATCCCCATTCGGGATGGCCGGAAAATGAAGTGATGGCGAGCACGAGGAGCACGAGCCCGGCGGGGATGATGAACCGCCGCTTCATCTTGTCGTCCTGCAAAAATTTCATGAATATATAGAAGGTGCTCTCGAGGTTCTGCGACTGTCGCACCACCACGCGCTCCACCGAATCGATCTTGATCCTCGAGCTGAGGAGCGGGAGGATGAACTCGTCTTCCGCACCGTCGGAGACGAACATCAACCGATCGGGCGCGGTGGATGCGAGCACGGAATCGAGCTTCTCGGCGATGATCTGATCGGAGCGCATGCCGGTATGGATGTCGCCGCAGATCGTGGCGATATCGACATCCATCCCCTCCTTCTTCATCCGGTCGTATTTGCTGATGGCGGCAAAGAGTGTGTTCGAGTCAGAGTCCTCGGGATCGGCCAGCGAAAGTTGGATCGCAGCACGCAGATTATTGCGCCGGCCAACGATCGGGCTCGCGATACCAACTTTGCGTCCAAAATCGTTGTCGCGGTCGATGCTGAGCACCAAATATTTCATGTCATGACCTTACGCGGAACACAGCTCGGGTATCGTTGTTCCAATATATGAATATTCGTCACCGCTCTTGGTTTGGGGTCGGTTCTGCATCCCTCGCATATCTATGATCACTGTGCTGCAGCATGGTGCTCCAAATGCCACGAAACAAAAAGTCCTATTCGTGAGGTATGTGAAGGAGTTGCTGTGTCTACTGAATTCGTCTTCGTAGTCATTACCCTGATGAATAAGAACGCGGCGGGCGCCAGCGTGCGGCTCGAGAGCCCGTACTTCGGCCCCAAGCCCAACCTTTCCTCGCCCTCATCGCCCTCATCCCCTCATCCCCCTCATCCCCCTCCGCGTAGTTACCCATCGATGCCCATGCCGCTTCCCACCCGCCGCCGGTCGCCGCCCCACCCTGAGAACGGGATAGAGGAACGGCTCGAG
>CAZSUE010000331.1:0-896 GCA_964609045.1 uncultured archaeon
GTGACGGTGGGGGAGACCTATGCGCTGATCAACTGGAGCACCGATCTCGCGACGAACTTTACGCTCTCATGGGGCCCCGCTGAGACCGGCGTAGACGCGTACGAACGCGTCGGGAGCGGCTTTACAACGAACCATTCGGTGAACCTCACCGGACTGGAGCCGGGGGCCGATCATTGCTACCGGCTCACGATATGGAGTGTGGCGAACCGCACCCTCGATCTCGCCGCGGCCAATTTCACCACGCTCCTCCCGCCGCTCCCCGTTCTCCTCAGCGGACCCACGGTCACGGTGGGCCAGACCTATGCGGTGATCAACTGGAGCACCGACCTGCCGACGAACTATACACTATTGTGGGGCCGTGCCGATAACGGCGTGCACGACAATGTTCGAAACGGGAGCAACTTTCAAGCGAACCATTCGGTGAACCTCACCGGGCTGGACGCGGGGACCGATCATTGCTACCAGCTTACGATATGGACCATGGCGAACCGCACCCTCGAGCTCGCGGTGGCGTCGTTCACCACGGCATTGCCGCCCGATGTCGATCCGCCGGTGATAAGCGATATCAGCGTGGTACCGGCTCGATATAGCGCACAGGTGAGTTTCGATACCGACGAGCAGGCGCGGGTAATCATCGAGTATGGACCCGATAGTGGCTACGGTAATGTGGTCGAGGACGCGACCTATCGCACCGACCATACGCTCACAGTGGGCGACCTCGCGGGCGCGACGAGCTATCATTTCCGCATCAATGTCACCGACGCGGCGGGCAACTCGTATATCGGGATTGACCGCACATTTACCACCTTGGAGGTGACGCCGCCGACGATCATCGGGCTCAGCGTGGATGTGACCGATACGGAGGCGTCGTTCAATTTCGATACCGACGAGCCGGC
>CAZSUE010000331.1:906-5914 GCA_964609045.1 uncultured archaeon
GTGGGGTACGACGCTCGCGCTGGGGAACGCGCCCGTAAGCGATAGCACGCTCGGTACCGCGCATACCATCACGCTCGACGGGTTGGCGCCCGAGACCGAGTACTATTACAATCTCACCGTGGAAGACGAGCTGGGAAACCGTGGCTGGAGCGGTCTTGGAAGCTTCACCACCGCCGCCGCGGTGGATATCGACCCGCCGGTGATCGGTCCGGTGGACATCGCGGTGTTCGAAACGGCGCTGGGGATCGATTGGACCACCGACGAACCTGCGAGCACGCTCGTGGAGCTCGGCACCTCGCAGAGCCGGTTGGAGCGGGTGCACGAGGACGCGGCGTTGGTTACCGAGCACGCAATACGGATCGACGGGCTGACCGACCAGACCACCTACTACTTCCGTGTGGGCGGCGAGGACGAGGCGGGGAACGGCCCGAGCTGGAGCGATCGCTTTTCGCGGACCACGCCGGACCTCACCCCGCCAGGGCGCGTCACCGGCGTCGAGGTCACGGAGTCAGGCGACGGCTATGTCGCCCTCGAGTGGGGTGCGTCCAGCGCCGCCGATCTCGAACACTATATCGTCTACTACGATACCGCGTCGTTCTCCACCCCCGCCGGTGCGGCGGAGTCGATGGAGGCGTATGCGACCACGGCGTATGTGCGCGGCCTTTCCAACGATATTCGCTACTATTTCGCGCTCAGCGCGGTGGACGACGCGCAGAACGAGGGCGAGTTATCCAGTATCGTCTCTGCGATGCCCTCCATACCCGTCCTTCCGGGGAGCATTTCCGGCTATGTCACCGCCGCATCGGGCGGTGCGCTGGAAGGGGTGACGGTCACCGTGGTCCAGACGCAAGCGGTCACCACCACCGACAACAATGGCTACTATATCTGCACCGACCTCGACCCCGGGAGCTATACGCTGCATTTCACGCGGGAGGAATATGAGGACGCGACCCTCTCGGAGCTCGTAGTGAACTCCGGCCAACATCTTGCGGGAAGGGATATCGTCATGGAAGCGCTCCCGACCACCGGCGCCATCGAGGGTGTGGTGCGCGACGAGGCGGGGACGCCGCTGGAGGATGTGGAGGTGACCGTGGAGGAGATACCCTGGCGAATAGATACCGACGCTGACGGTGCATATCGCTTCGCGGGGCTTTCGCCGGCGAGCTATACGCTCAATTACCGCAAGCGTTGGTACGAGACGGCGACTAAGGAGGGTGTCACCGTCCAAGTCGGCGCGACGAGCTATGAGAATGTCAGGCTGGTATACGCACCGCCCAGTGCCACGGTGCGCGGTGAGGTGACCGACGCATCGGACGCACCGCTCTTGGATGTGCGCGTGACGATAGAGCAGACGGGCGCCACGGCGACGACCGATACACGCGGGCGCTATATTATCGCCGATATCGAGGCGGGGTCGTACTCGCTTCGCTTCGAAAAGAGCGGCTATACGACCGTCACGCGCGGCATCTCGCTCACACCGGGCCAGTCGGGCTATTTCACGATCGAGATGGCACGCTCGGCGGCGGCCACCGGCGTCATCTCCGGCACGGTCGAGACCCCCGACGGCGAGCCGGTGCGCGAGACCGTGGTACGGCTTACAGAGCGCGATCGGTCGGTCTCGACCGACGCAAACGGCGCGTTCCACTTCAATTATGTCGAGCCGGGGACGGTGACGGTCGTGGTGGTGGTGGACGAGGAGAGGTACGACGCGCTGGAAGAGACCGTCGCGGTCGTCGCCGGTGGGACCGAGACGCTGACACTGCGCCTCGTCGGGGTCGTGACCACCGGGGCCGTACGCGGTCTCGTCACCGATAAGGCCACCGGCGATCCGATCGCAGGGGTGAGCGTGATGCTCAAGACGACGAGCCATTATACGAGGACCGCTGAGAACGGGAGCTACCACCTCGACGAAGTGACCGCGGGGAGCTATACGCTGGTGTGTATCGCCGCCGGCTACCGATCCGCCACCATCTCGGGCGTAGTCGTCGAGGCCGCAGGCACCACCAGCTACGATATCGTCCTGGATGCGGAGGCAACCGCCGCTTTGGCGACCGTCCCGCTCGTCGTCGGCCCCATCACGGACGATGCACAACGGGCGATGATCGGGGTGCAAGTAACGATCACGCTCGCCGGCGAGAACCAAAGCGCCACCGACATGCGCGATAACGAACGCACCGCGCGCACCAATGCATCTGGGTACGCCGTCTTCCCATCGGTCCCACGAAGCTGGCTGGGTGGAACGATCCGGATCAGGATCGAAGCCAGCGGCCATGAACCATTGACCATGGAGCGACCGCTCGTATCCGGTTCCGGTTCCGGGACCGGCGACGCGAACGGTACGGACCGTATCGAGTTGCACGATGAGGATCTCGTGCTCGAAACGACGCCTGCAGCCGATAAAGGAGCCGCCATGCCCACCGATATGTGGCTACTGGTCGCGCTGATGGCGGGCGTCGTCGTTATTGTTGCGCTTCTATTTACCCGCAGGGGCCGTCGGTTCGGCTTGCAATAGATTCTGCAGGATCGCTCCCTGCGGGTACGCCACGTTTTGCGCAGCAAAACGTGGCATATCTGCGAACGCTGTGACAATTTCGGACCTCTCTCGCAAGTCTGACAAAGTGTCGAGGTTCCTGATTGTAACACCATATGCGCGGATCGCTCTGCGCACTTCACTTCACTTCGCTTCACTTCGCTTCACCTTACTTGCATTGCATTGCGTTGCAATGGAATGCAAAGCGAGGCCCCCCTCGCCATAAGAGCGTCATGTCCGCCAACCTATCCGGCTCTTACATAATCGTTATGTAACAGGCATACACCCCTCGCTCCTCTTCCTCTCAGTGTCATCCTGACCGAGCTTTCAGCTTGCTACATGACCCCACCGATCTCTCAAGAAGTAGATGGGAGGCTGGTCCCGCACACTGCTGGCGGGATAAGGGCCTGGGTTGCGGCTGTTATAAGGCCCACTTAAAGGCCCACTTTACCTTTTATTTCCCAATTCCACACTTCCAGGTGTGGCTCCACCTCATCGGCGGGTGGGTCAACCCAAATCCCCAACCTCTCAACTTCGTCCCCGTCTTCTCCTCTTCTCTCCTCTTCTCTTCTCTCCTCACCCCATCCGCAGCCCGCCGTTCACATGCAGCGTCTGGCCGGTGATATAGCTCGCATCGCGCGAGGCGAGGAACGCGATGGCAGCGGCGACCTCCTCCGGTTGGCCCACGCGCCCGAGCGGGACACGCCGCTGCCGCTCCGCGCGCTTCTTTGGTGTATCCCCCGCGAGGATATCGGTCTCGATCATACCCGGCGCAACCGCGTTCACCGTCACGCGCTCCGGCGCAAGCTCGCGCGCGAGCGAACGCGTGAGCCCGACGAGGCCCGCCTTCGATGTCGCATAGTCCGCGCCGTGACCGGAGCCGATGAACGCGAGCACGCTCGCCACCGAGACGATGCGCGCAGCGGCGCTGGCCCGTAGGAGGGGGAGGAACGCCTTCGTGACGCGATAGATCGAGTCGAGATTTACCGTCAGCGTGCGCGACCAGTGTTCGTATTCGAGCTCGTCGAACGAACGCCGGTGGTAGATGCCCGCATTATTCACGAGGATGTCCAGTCGCGCCCACCGCTGGCGGAGCGATCCTGCGAGCGCGGCGATCGAATCGGCGTCGCCCACATCCAGTTCGTAGACCACCGCTCTCCCGCCCGCGTCCTCGACCATCGCCGCTGTCTCGTCTGCCCCACGCTGCGAGCGATGATAGGTGACCGCCACATTACAACCCTCTCGTGCCAACCGCACCGCGGTAGCGCGGCCGATACCGCGCGAGGAGCCGGTGACCAGTGCATATCGTTCGTCCTCCATAGGTATCACACCCGGAATAAACAGGAAGTCTTCCAGGTGCAAGAGGAGGGAGTCGCAGCTATTTGAACAATTGGGCGCTGAACTAAATTATGAATTATGAAGAATATAAATAGACGGCGCGCGGTGCGACCGCCGAGACAGCAATATAGATAATACGCCGTTCCGATGCAACCTGTATGGCGAATGGGATCGAGCCACGGATCACCCCGGAGAACGCCGTCATAAGCTGGAACGCGTTCTTCCGACACCAACGCACGGTCTATCGCAGCGGCAGGCTCGACGAGCTCGACCCCGATATCCGGCTCCAGGCCCGGGAACGCACCGTCGGCACATATAAGGCGCTCGCCTACCGCCACCCGCCCACGCGCTACTTCCTTCGCAACTTCAACCTCCTCCGCGGCGAGTATATCTTCCTCTCCACCCCCGCAGCATACGCCGACCGCACCATCTATATATTGACCAACTACCGGTTCATCTTTCAAGAGCGCGACGGGAAGACACACATCATCCCGCTGCGGACCATCGCCCATGTCAGCGGGAAACAGGGGTTGCGAGGCGTCACCCTTACCTTCACATTCAAAGATGGGACCAACGCGCGGCACCGGCTCAAAAGTGCGCCGGGGGAAGCGGCGTTCCGGTCGCTCATCAACGACGCGACTCGGGAACGGCTCACGCCCGCCGTGGAGCGGGAGCTCTTCGGGTTCCGAACGCGCACCGATCCGGTTCCACCGCTGGACGACGGAGACGCCGACGCGCCGATACCCGAGAGCGACTGAGGGCGGGGAAGCAATGCGGGTGCGTGCGGTTATGATATACACTATCACTTACGCGACATGCGACATGCGACATGCCGCCTGCCAGTAGCGAAGCTAAACGTCATGTTCCGAACTGCAGTGGACGATCACCGTCCACGATCGGGTGCCAATAACTATATATCGCTGTAAGTGTATAGCCTACACTAAGTAAGTGTGCGGGAGACACTTAATCCCCTGCCTTAACCCCCTGCCATCACCTATCATCCACGCCCCCCGGCGCGCCACTCTTCGCTCAGAGACAGCCCGGCGACAAGTGTGTCGCCGAATCCCTCCTTCCCTCGTTCCCCTGTTCCCCCGTCGCGCCATTCCTCGCTTCGCTCGGAGTCAGCGTCCGGCGACAAGT
>CAZSUE010000332.1:0-5904 GCA_964609045.1 uncultured archaeon
ACCGCACACCGCTAACCGCACACCGCTCCCCGCACCCCGCTCCCCGCTAACCGCACCCCGCTAACCGCACACCGCTAACCGCACACCGCTAACCGCACACCGCTCCAAAAGGTACATATTCCCGCAAACGCCTAGTTCCTATGAGGCATGAGTGAACGTGGAGGATCGAGCGTCCGCCTATTGGTAGACGAACAGGCGCTTCGATCGCCCCCCGGCCTCCCAATGGGGTGATGTGACGACCGTACTATTATTGAACGAGCTCCGGAAATGGTCGGTGATGGCCACGGACGGCCGCGCCGGCGAGATTTCCGACATCTACTGCAACGATATGAACTGGATGATCCGATTTTTATTGGTAAGGCGCGGCTGGCTCAGCCGCGAGCCGCTCCTCGTCTCGCCCACCGCCATCGAGCGCATCGACCGCGAGCGGCCCGCGCTCATCACCCATTATTCGCATGGCGACCTCGAAAAGGAGAGCGAGCTGCATCAAAAGGGCGCCGTGCCGGTCTCGAAACAACCGCCGCTGCCAAAACCGAAACCGAAACCTGCGCCCTCGCCGGAAGGGGACGAGACCGCCGAGGCGCTCCCACCGCCGTCCATCCCGCCCGACTGGTCTGGGTTCGGACCCTATCTCTTCCCCGAGACGCTCGGTATCGAACGGGAGAACATTCTCGAGAAATACGCGGCGCGGGTGGGCGACCGGCATCTTCGCAGCGGTAGCGCACTCATCGGCATGGAGGCCGTCGTCGACGACGAGCGCGTGGGACGCATCCACGACCTGCGCATCGAGTCGGATCGGTGGTGGGTGGCGAGCCTCGTCATCGAAAAAGGGGTCATCCTCCACGGCGAGCGATTCGCGGTATCAACGCGCGATATCGAGGAGATCGACTGCGCAACGGCGCAGATCACGCTGCGGCCAAACGCGATGCGCTGATGATGCGACAATTACAGAACAGAGATGTCATAGCGCTTGGATTTGCGATTACCTTAATTGGAGGAGCCGGCTCAAAGATCGGGACAGGGTTTCTGCTAGATCTAGCGAAAAGAGGTTATTTCTTAATATATGGGCTTATAGTAGCTTTTAGCATGAATGTATGGAGATTACGTTCCAAAAGTTAGTTCTCCGAATTATAGAAGTAATAAAAATATTTATATGCAGCTCGCTCAATATGATAGTAGCCTTTAGCGTTGAATGCCATATCTAAGTATGTTTCCACGAGACTGAAGGAGTGATTGTTCCATGAAACGAGGGCAGATAGCAGTATCCACAAAATGGGGTATATAATTGCCTATGAAAAGGGAGATCTTTGAGGCTGATTTTGGAAATGTCGGATTCGCAATATTTGAATATCTCCTCAATAATAAGGATAATGCCTATAATGTCAGGGAGATCTCGAACGCTATTAGGGTTTGGGAACTAAACTTGATAAGCCTTAGCCTTGCTCAATTAGTGAATAAGAGGTTGGCCGAATTTAGATATTTAGATGGTGAGTTGTATTTTGCCATCTCAAAAGAAGTTTTAGATAATCTGGATTGTGATTAAATGACAGTTAATGATGCAGAGGTTAGACATTTTTTCGAAGAGAAAATGCATGAAGAAGATACCAGTCCCGAAAAACATTTAGAGTTTATGACTTTATTCTTAGAATTTCGAAACCAGCTAAAGCTTGATGAAGAAATTAATTTTGTAAAGGATAGAGTTGCAATCTTAGAAGAAAAGATAAATACTTTAAAGAAGAGTGATGCCGAAATCCCTATTAGAAGTGGGAAAACTAAACCACAGCAGATCAAGAATGAATTGCCAGATATTAGAAGATCCAGTGCCTATATTCGTTTCCAGAATAGAGGATACGCGTTCTCGAATAAGATTCCAGAAGAAGAAGAAGAAGAAGGAGAAGAATAATGGCTGAATATAACTGTCAACTGAAATGCTACAAAGAAAACCCATTCATGTTGGCAGAAAACGGTCATTACTATCCTTCGATAGAAGTATATCTGTTTGAGAGAGGGATGGATCAGTCAATAGTTATTAATGCCCTCCTCGATACTGGCTCTGAATATCCTCTGATTATAGTGGACGAGGATATTGTCAACGAAATGGAAAAGTATATCAATAAGATCCGGGAAGACAATATTGAATGGGGTACAAATGTCCCATGCGATGTGTATAGTGTCAAACTAAACATTCATAAGAATTGGTATAAATCTGAGTTCTGGTTCCCAAAATATGGTATACATGAGAATATTATTGGGCGTCCAATAATTGAGAAAAGTACATTATGCATTCGATGGAGTGAAAATAATATCGTACTGGCAGAGTAGTGAGTAGTGTTAGACTTTACTAATACTATTCATCATCAGCATAGCGATAGCAACGCAGCACAAGCTACCCTGCGCCATCGACCCGCTATGGCTCCCCCAACGTTCAAGGGAGCCACCCCGCTCCCGCGATTCGCCGTTACTACGCTACGCTACTCCTCTCGCTCGAGGTACCACTCGCTGGCGTTCTCGAGAAGATACTGGATCCCGTCCACGAGCTTGTGCGGGTCCATGAGATAGCCGTCCTGGAGGAGCGCGGCTTCGAACAGCCGTTCGACGATATTGGCGAAGAACGGGTCGTTGGCGTTGCGATCGTAGATCTCGGACATATGCTTGACCAGCGGATGCTTCGGGTTGATCTCCAGCACCTTCTTCGGCGGCGCCGTATTCTTGTGGATGATATTCATGATCCGCTGCATCTGGCCCGAGACCGTCCCATCGGGGTCGACGAGCACCGCGGGGCTCTTGATGAGCCGCTCCGAGGCGCGGATTTCCTCCACGCGCTCGCCGAGGATCGTCTCCATCGCACCGACGAGGCGGTTGATCGCGTCCTCGTCCAGTTTTGCCGGTTCCTTTTCCGCTCCCTCCGCCTTCTCCTCCTTTCTCTTGATATCGGACGCCAGCTCCTCCAGTGTGGAGAGGTCCGCCTGGTCGGCGGAGACGAGCGGGTGCCCCTCATAGGCGCGCAATGAGCTCATGACGAACTCGTCGATGGGGTCGTAGAGGTAGAGCACCTCGATTTCCTTCTCGTCGAACACCTCGAGGTGCGGGTTCGTCGCCGCCGCCTCGCGCGTGGGGATCGAGATGTAGTAGATCTCGTTCTGGCCCTCCACGCGCTTCATGCGATCGACATAATCGGCAAGCGAGGTGAGCGCGTCCTTCGTCTCCATCGCCGAGGAATTGAACCGAAAGAGCTTCGCGAGCTCCTGATGGTTCATATAATCGTTGTACCCTTCCTTGAGGATGATCCCGAACTCGTCCCAGAACTGCTTGTAATCCTCGGGCTCGTTCTCGGCCAGCTCACCGAGCTCGTCGAAGATCTTCGACACCAGCACCGTCCTGATCTTGCGGATCACCGTGTTCTCCTGCAGCGTCTCCCGCGAGATATTGAGCGGGAGGTCCTCGGTATCGACGACACCGCGCACGAACCGGAGATATTCCGGCATGATATCCTTGCATTGGCGCTGGACGAGCACGCGCTTGGCAAAAAGCTGCGGGCCGTACGCCTCCCGGTCCACGCCGAAGAACTCGTAATTCTTGCTCGGGACGAAGAGGAGGCTGCGAAAGAGGATCGGCATATCGGACGAGACATGGATCCGGATAAGCGGCTCGTTAAAATCGTTGGTGAGGAACTCGTAGAAATCCTGGTACTGCTCCTCGTCCACGGTATGCGGCGGCTCGCGCCAGAGCGCCGGGACCGTGTTGACGCGATCGCCGTCGACATGGATCGGGAACGGGACGAAGTTCGAATATTTATTGATCGCGTTCTTGACGCTGGCGGCGTCGGCGAACTCGCCCGCGTCGTCCGCCAATGTCACCTCCACCGTCGTCCCGCGCGTCATCTCCGCATCAGGTAGCTCGCGCACCGTATAGGTCCCCGTCCCGTCGCTGCGCCATTCCACCGGCGTGGCGTCCGGGTGGAACGAGCGCGAGCGCACGCAGACCTCGTCGGCCACCATGAACACGGAATAGAACCCGACGCCGAACCGCCCGATCAGCTCGACGGCGTCCTCCGTTTCCTCCGTCTCCGAGACGTGCGAGAGGAAGTCCGCCGTGCCCGAGCGCGCGATGGTACCGATATTCCTGATCAGCTCCTCCTTCGTCATCCCGATGCCGGTATCGATGACCGCGATTTGCTTTTCGTCCTCGTCCTCGTCCTCGTCCTCGTCCTCTTCGTCCGACAGTTCGATATGGATCTCGAACGGCTCCTCAGCATCGACGACCTCCGACCCGCGCACCGTCTCGAACCGCGCCTTGTCGAGCGCGTCCACCGCGTTCGAGATCAGCTCGCGGATAAAGATATCGCGGTGCGTATAGAGCGATCGCGCGAGAATATCGAGTAGTTGCCTGATCTCGGCTTTGAACTTGTATTCCTTTTCCGCCCCGGCATCGTCCGCTACGCTGGTATCGGCACTGTTCGATGCAGATCGGTTCGTATCATTTTCGGTCGTTTCGTCCATTGTCGTTCCTCCTGGCTCTCTGATCTGATCTGATCTGATCTGGTTTTATACTGCAATGCACTGTCTGTTACGATGATGTCCATCGACCTATCTGGGTTGTAAGGATAGGTATTGACTATTCGGGATAGGGATGGACTAGTATGGAGTGGTGAATTTCACTCGCAAAATTTAGGCTTTACGCCTCGCATCACATCGCATCCTATGTATTGTGTTCATTCGGAGGAAGCGGCTCAATCGAAGAGGAGGTACTCAGCGATCACATCCTGCGCCTCGCGCAGCCGGTCGTAGCGATGGTCCCAATCCTCGAGCACCTCCCCATAGCGCTCCTCCACCGCGTGGACCGTGCGCCGCAGCCGCTGCGAAAAATCGTCGGGTATCTCGCCGCTTACCACGACGGCGAGGTAGATGAACTCCCCGCGTTCGATCAGTATCTCGCTCTCACCGAATGCGAGCTTCTTCAACTCCGTCTCGCGCTCGTCCTTGAACGAGTCCTCGATAAAGGTCTGGATCGCGATGAACATCGCGCTGAGGACATCGTCGTCCATATCGGGTTTGAGCCGCCGCGTCTTATGCACGATGAGACAGCCGTCCTGATAGATGAGGAAGACATCGTTGACGATGGTGGGCGTCGCCGCGCGCTGCGCATCCTTCTTGCGCTTCGCGCGCTCGAACTCGCGGCTGATGAGGATCGCGTCCCGGAACATCTGGAACTCGTTCTGGCCGAAGTCGCCAAACGGGTTCAGCCCCACGATCTTATCGAGCTCCCCGTTATCGAGCCAGACGCCACCGCATTTGGTACAGATGTCGATCTCGATACCGTGGATCGTACGTGTCAGCATGGGGCTACCGCAGAGCGCGCATTTGAGTTGGCGATAATCCGACGGGTCCACGCCAGAGATTCGTTCGAACTCGCCACCGTCGAGCCAGACGCCGCCGCAGAACGGACAGAGATCGATCTCCGTTTCTTGGATCACTTTCCTGCGCATCCTGTGCCCGCAGATCATGCATCGCAATCGATCGACCTCCGCCCTGAGCCCGGGTGGGTCCGTCTCTGGTAGTTCGTGGCCTCCCACCTCCCCTATCCTATCTACGAACGCACACATCGGTTATAGGCGTTTGGGAAAAGTTGCACCCACATGCACTATAGCTTCATTCTTCCGTTGGAAATTTATCCCGTATATGCACGCTACGCCATACCATCAACGCTGACGAGCAGATGATCACACGGCATGTGTAAGAAGGGACGCGAGTTAGCGACGCTCTCACCCTCTTTTCTACTTGCGTATGGATCGGGGAAAACCAGGCGATCGGGGGCTTGACGGCGAGGAAGGAGGGCGAAGCATCGAATTGATCGAATCGGCCATACTGCTTCGCAGTAGTCACGACCAGGGAGCACACTTGCTCC
>CAZSUE010000333.1:0-5897 GCA_964609045.1 uncultured archaeon
GCGAGGAGTGGTGCGACAGGGGAACAAGAAGAGAATAGGGACGAATCTGGGACGGGAGGCGAGGGGGGCAATGAGGTGATGGGCTGCCTTGGGGGTCAATGGGGATAATATCTCGCTGCTAATAAATATGAACCCTCGCATTGCCTCATAGCGTATCGCAATGTTTCTGCGGTTCGAGGTTCGGTTCGTTCGTTCGGGGGAGTGCGACCGCTCGTTTTACCGCGGGCGCCACCTGTGCCTATATTTAGCTTTTCTGGGTAAAATACATATAGATGTAGAACGGCCTCTTCGCTTTTGGCCATGCTCGTTCGGCCCTTACTATATTATACTGTGTTATTTTCGTTGGAGATAAGATGCACTATCGGCTGTCCGACGCCCCGACGAGAAGGGCGGGATAGCGGCTATATGACGCTATTTGAGTCGAGCTTGCGTCCTCTACGCCCGATCCAATTCAATTCGTTGTTTCTCGACCGTGCGAATTTCGAAGCGGTGGCTGAATTCGCGGGGATCAACGGCACCAGCGCACCTTCCGTCCCTATCGGTGCCGATCTCGCTCTCCGATCGGTGAGGATAGCGCCATCACAGATCGCTCAGCTCCCGACCGCAATCGTCGCAGATCTCGGTCCCAGCGGGCCAGATCGCGCCGCAATCGGGGCACTCGATCTCCGTCTCAGATTCAGCCGGTTCCGGCTCCGGTTCCGGCGCGGGCTCAGGCTCCGCCGTGGGTGCGACCGCGGCGGCGACCGTGGTCAGGTCGCGCCCGCAATCGTCGCAGAGTTCGGTCTCAGCGGGCCAGATCGCGCCGCAGTCCGGGCACTCGATCTCCGTCTCGGTCGGCACCTCCGTAGGAGCAGCTTCCTCTACCGGTGCCAGTTCCTCTTGGCCAAGAGCGGCTGCACGTTCGCGGACCGTCTCCGCGTCGGTCGGTAGCGTCGCGCCGCAATCGTCGCACACTTCGGTTTCGAACGGCCAGATCGCGCCGCAGTCCTCGCACTCGACCTCTGCCGGTAGCTCGAGTTCGGCGTCGGGCGCTTCCTCCGGCTCCGCCGGTAGCTCCTCGGTCGGTTCGAGGAGCGCTTCTTCCTCCTCGCGTGCGCCCATCATGGCACGCACCTCGTCCGGATCGGTGGGCAGCGGTGCGCCGCAGTCGTCGCAGACCTCGGTCCCGAACGGCCAGATCGCGCCACAGTCCTCACATTCGACCTCCTCGGGCAGCTCCATCTCGGGCGCCATATCGAACAGTGCCGCCGGTTCGGCGCCACACTCATGGCAGACCTCCGCATCCAGCGGGATCAGCGTGCCGCACTCGGGACAGGGGAAGACCTCTCCAAAGGCGGCGCGCTCGAATTCGGCGACCTCCTCCGCTTCGAACGCTTCTTCGAGCGCGAGGTATTCCTCCTCGGCCGCAGTTTCCTCCGCGGGCAGCCTTTCTTCTTCTTCTTCGACCGGCTCCTCGGGCGCCTCGAGCTCTTCCAGCTCTCCGAGTTCCTCCACCGGTGCAAGCGCCTCTTCTTCGATCTCTTCCTTTTCGGGTTCGGGTTCGGGTTCCGGCGGGTAGCGCTCGTGCAGCGAGACCACCGACCATTCTTCCTCGCTCTCCACTGGCGGCGCGGGGATCGCGCGCTCTGCTTTTTCGAATGTCTCCCGCCGCTCGCCACGGACGACGATGAAGGCGTAGACGCCGAACGCGACGGCGACGAGGAGGAAGATGAGGACGAAGTACGGCCAGACCTGGGCGCGATTCGAAACGGTGAAGGACGAATGCGTCACCTCTTCGTTGCCGAGGTCGTCCACCAGCTTGATATCGTACACATGCTCGCCGTTATCGGCCGTGGTGGTGGGCCAACGGTATCGGAACCGTCCTTCACCGCTTTCGCCCATGGGCTGCCACAAACCGCCGTCGATACGGATGTACGCCACTTGTACATCGAGTTCGCCATCGTCGGGCTCGACATCGATGATGAACTGGACTTTTCCTGCATGAGTCACGGACCGCGAGCGGATGGTCGGTGCGGTGGTGTCCACGGTGAACGCCACCGTGGTGTTGGTCGCATGGCCCAGCGCGTCGGTGGCGGTCACCACGAGCCGGTGGTCGCCGTCGCTCAATGTCGAGCCGTCGAATGTATAGGAAAAGAGACCGCTGGCGGGGTCGTAGGTGAGCGGTTCGGGCGCACCGTCGTCGAGGACGCCTATCACCGCCGTCACGCCCACCGCGTCGCTCACCGCAAAGGTCAGGGTGTGGACACCCGCGATCTCATTTTGCGCGTTGGGAGCGGACAGCGGTTGCGCGATGGTCGCGACCGCAGGTGGCGTATTGTCGATCTGGACGGAGTAGCTCTCTGTGACCGTGTTCCCCGCGGGGTCGGTGAGCCGTACGGTGACGGTATGGTTCCCGTCGGAGAGCTCTGTCGTATCCAGTGGCGTATCTCCCTCGGTCCAACCGCCGCCGTCCACATCGTACTGCACCGTGATCGTATCGTTATCGTCGGTGGTCGCGTAGTCGGTGCTAAACGAGATCGTACCGCCGTAGGCGTTGCCGGGTGCCAGTGGTTCGCCGTCGACGGCGACCGCGGTGAGCGTGGGCGCGGTATTGTCCAGCCGGAGCACGAGCCGTCGTTCATAGGGCTCGTTCCATTGGTCGTAGACCGTCGCCACCGCCGTGTAGCTCCCGTCGTCGAACGCGGCGGTATCGAGGGTCACGGCGAAGGTATTCTCGCCGGTGCGCTCGAAGACGAACCGTTCCGGTTGGCGGGAGGCTGGTTCGTTCCGTTCGAGCCGAAGATCGGCATCGACGATCTGCGCGCTGACGGCGATCTTGAAGGTCATCTCGTCTGCGAGGATGGCGTCAGCGTTGGGCGCGATGAAACGGACCGGGTCGATGGCGACGCGGTTCACGATGACCGGTACTGTCTCGATGGTCTCATGCCCGCCGGCGTCGCGGACACGGATCTCGACCTCGTGTACACCGTCGATCACCGTATCGACGCGCCATTGGCCGAGGTACAGGTTATCGGTCCCGTCAGCGGCGGGCTGCATCCCGACCCAGCCGCTGCCGTCGATATTGTACGCCGCACGGATCTGCGATGCGTCGACGCTATGGATACGGATCGTATAATTGCCGTCGTACATCTGACGATAATATGCCACATCGATGGGCTCGTTATCATACGGCGCAAGAATATCCAATGTCGGCGCATTATTATCGACGAACACTTCACGGGTGACATTCGTCATATGGCCGTGCGCGTCGTACGCGGAGATCGTTATCGTGCAGTTCCCGTCGGGGACATTCTGCGTAGTGAGCGTATACGCGTAGCTCCCGCGCCGATCGCTTTGCGCCATCTCGTAGCTCACCATGGTGGTATCGGCGAACTGGAACGCGATCTCCACATGATCGACGCCCACCGCATCGCTGACAGCGGCGCTGAAGGTCACTTCACCCCCGATGACCGCACCACTGGCCGGCGTATTGAAGGTAAGATGCGGTGCATGATTGTCAACGACGATGCGCAGCGTTTCCATGGTGATATGACCGGCCGCATCACGCGCACGGAACACGATCCGATGGGTACCATCCGCCCACGCGGTCGAGTCCCAGCTCGCTTCGAACTGCGTGGGGCTCGTCGGCGGAACCGCCGTCCAGCCCTCGCCGTCGACATTGTACTCTACCGCTTCGAGGAATGGGTCGCTGGCGTTGAGGAGGAACTGTTCGCCCCGTTCGGATGAGATAATGGCACCGTCCCGCGGCGCGGCGATCTCGAGCGTCGGTGCATGGTTATCGACGGCGAAGGGACGCGCAGCGGTGCTCGCACGGTGGCCTGCGCGGTCCGCCACAGAGATCGTAATCATGTACTCGCCGTCGGCCAGTGCGGTGGTGTGGAGAAGGTATTCGTAATAGCCGGTCATCGGGTTGAACTCCATGGCCAGCGTGTTTCCGCCGATCTCCGCCTCGACTTGCGCGGTGTCGAGTTCTTGCGCGTCGAACGCGCTGGCACGCACGATGAGGTCGCCGGCCGTGTATTGACCCGCGGCGGGTGCGACGAGTTCGACGATGGGCGCGGTATTGTCAACGATCAGGGTGAGCGTGTGCGCGGTGGTGTGCCCGGCGGTATCGATGGCGCTGAGGGTGAACCGATGCGCACCGTCGAGCAGTGCACGGGTATCGTAGTCCAGCTCGTAGAGCGCCCGACTTGCGTTGAAATGGAGCGAGAGCGGCGCGTCGCCGTCAACGCGCAGCTCCGCACCAGCGAGGTTCCAGTCCGCGGCCCGCGCCGTGAAGGTGAGGTTGCCGGTGACGAATGCGCCGTCCCGCGGGCTCAATAGCTGGAGCGTGGGCGCGGTATTGTCGATAGTGAAGTTCGATCCGATCATAGTCGAATGGCCCGCCTCATCGGTGGCCGTCACCGTGAGCTGGTACTGCCCCGGCGCCCACCGCGCGCGATCGCTCGTTTCGAGCGTATGGGTGTAATAGCCCGTGAGCGCGTCGCGCGTCATCATCACGCTCATCTGACCGCTGCCATGCTGGATGCGCAGCTCAACCTCTGCCACACCCACGGTATCGGTACTGGTTGCGCGGAAGGTGTAACGACCGCCGATGATCTCGTCGGCGCTCGGCGTCACCAGCTCGAGGAACGGCGCGGTGGTATCGACGACGACATCGACGGAGGCGACGGTGCGATGTCCCGCATCGTCCGTTGCCTCCACCGTGATACGGTGTGCGCCGTTGACCGCGTCCGCGGTGGCCCAAGTATAGGTCCAGGTGGTCCCGTCGACCGTACTCATCGGTTGGTACGCCTTGTTGTCGATCTTGAGCCGGACATCACCGTTTTCGAGCCCGAAGGCGGGATCGTCGGCATGCACGGTGACGGTGTAGGGCGAAGCGGTGATGGTCGCGCCGTCGGCGGGGGTGACGAACGAGAGCGTCGGTGCGTTGTTATCCACGATGAACGGACGCGTATCGAGCGCGGATCCGTTCTCGTATATATCGTACGCAGAGGCGGTGATCGTATAGTCGCCGTCATCGAGGTACGCAGCGGTATCGATGATCAGCGTGTAGTAGCCGGTGAGCGCGTCATATTCTGCAGACAGCTCGTCCAGTACCACACCAGTCTCATGTTCGATGTGGAGCTCCACGCGGTCGATACCGTTTGGGTCGGCGGCGGCCACCCGTACTGCAAGCTCACCCTCAACCCGCTGTTGGCTCTGTGGGGTGATCAATTGACAGCTCGGCGCGTCGTTGTTGACGACAACGGTGAGCGTTTCCGTTGCTTCGTGTCCAGCGCGGTCGCGTGCGCGGAGGGTGAGGGTATGTTCGCCATCGTTAAGCGCATTCGTATCCATGGCTTCGTTGACATCGACCCATGCACCGCTATCGACACGATACTCGATGGGGGGCGTGGCGGGGAAGACTTCATCGCCATTATCTGCGAGGACCGGCCAGGTGCCGTAGACCTCCGCACCCGCGGTGGGCGAAGTGACGGTAAGCGGCGGGATCGTATTATCGATATTGAACGACACCGTCGTTGCATCCGTACTCATCCCGTACATGTCGTACGCCGTGGCATGAGCGCGGTAGGAGCCGTCGGAAAGTACGGCGGTGTCGACCTCGAGAATAAAATAACCGCTCGCGCCGTCGCGCTGTGCCATTGCATCGTCTACCGCAGTGGCTTGGTCATCATCGGTCTGGATGGAAACGGTGACACGGTCGACGCCGTTGGCGTCCGCCGCACCGACCGCCCGGAGGATCTCCGCGCGCCGCGCGTCCCCGAAGCGGATCGGCATTCCCACGAGCGCGGCGTCGTTGACGCGATTCGGATCCGCGTCCAGGGCGAGGAAGGGGATCTCCGCCTCCTCGAGCATGCGGCGCATGCGCTCGACGCGGCCCGCGGCCCGGCTCG
>CAZSUE010000334.1:0-5864 GCA_964609045.1 uncultured archaeon
CGCCCGGCTCGATGCCGTAGATATATTTCATCGACCACTTCAGCGCCACGGCATGACCGCCGTTGTCGCGCACGACGCCCTTGGGGACGCCGGTGGTGCCAGAGGTATAGAGGATATAGAGCGGGTCGGTGGCGCGCACGGGGACACAGTCCGCCGGTTGGGCCGCATCCTCGCGCTCGCGCCAATCGTGGTCGCCGGGACCGAGGTCCGCCCTCGCCTGTGGGCGCTGGTAGATCACACAATGCTCCGGAGTATGCTCGGCAATGTCGATGGCGCCGTCGAGCAGCGGTTTATAGGGGATAATCTTCGACTTCTCGATGCCGCATGAGGCCGAGAGGATCACTGTCGGCTTCGCATCGTCGATCCGTATCGCCAGCTCCTTCGCCGCAAAGCCGCCAAAGACCACCGAATGTACGGCACCGATCCGCGCACAGGCGAGCATGGCCATGAGCGATTCTGGTATCATCGGCATGTAGATGATCACCGTATCGCCCTTCTCGACGCCGAGTTCGGTGAGCATCCCTGCGATCGCGCGGACGCGCTCCCTCAATTCCACATATGTGTAGGTCTTGATCGTACCGGTGACCGGACTGTCGTAGACCAGTGCGAGCTGCTCGCCGCGGTCCGCTTCGATTTGGTGATCCAGTGCGTTGTAACAGGTATTGAGCTCGCCGCCGGAGAACCAGCGATAGAACGGTGGCTCGGATCGGTCCAATACCGTCTCCCATCGCTGATACCATTCGATCGCTTCGCCATGCCGACTCCAGAACTGTTCTGGCTCTTCTATCGATTCACGATACATCTGCTCATACTCACCCATCATCGAACCTCCAGACACTCAGATACAATACGATCAATATCAAATACACTACAATAGATTGCAGATTGCAATGCGCGACGATCTGATCCACGCGAGCGGTCTTCCTACCATATTATATGCACGCATGGATCGCACACCTCGAACGCGACGACCGGCCAGCCGTGCACGGGAGAGGATCGAGGATCTGCGATGTGAGGAGAGAAACACTCTTCAGCTCGCGTGTGGTACCACGGCGACGTACGCTCCATACCATCATCGGCATCGGTCGACCGCTCACCGTCGCAACGAGGGTATCGCCCCTCCCACTATTTTAGATTACTGGCCATTGCCTTTGTCCATTGTCCATTGTCCATTGGCCGTTGACCACGGTCCATTCCATCGCCCTACAACCAAGAATGAGTTACTCGAGGAGCGCCTGCGCCCTCCCGCCGTGCTTCGTCTCGCGGGTCCGGATCTCAACGAGGATCGGCTGGAGGACATTCCCGCCCACGAGGAGCGCCACGCCCACCGGCAATCGTTGGATCTCCTTGACCGTATGGCTCGTCAACCCCTCCACCGACGCGCTGATCGCTTTCAGATCGTTCGGGTTCGTCGTTTTCAAAATGATCTGGGTATTGCACTGGCTCAATACATTCTTGTCCACGAGCGCCGGCCGTTGCGTCACCACACCGAGCCCCAGCCCGAACTTACGCCCCTCCGATGCGAGGGTGTGGAGCACTTTCGAGGAGAGGACCGTCCCCTTCTGCGGCGCGTATTTGTGCGACTCCTCGACGATGAAGACCATGGGCGGGATACGGTCGTGCTTGCGCGCTTTGAATGTTTGCGTCCCGAGCCGGCTGACGATCACTTCCTGGATATGGGGCGGGACACCTTTCAGATTGATGAGCGAGACCTGACCGGGTTGGACGAGGTTCGAGAGCGGCGTCGGTCGTCGTGAAAAGATGCCCAGCGAACTGATATGCTCCAGCGCGCGGATGATATTCCATTTCATCGCCGACTTATCGAAGAATACGGTCTCGATAATGTCCTCGAGATGGTACGTCGGCGCGGTGCGCAGCTCGTCCAATGCGCGGCTGAGGATACCGATGAGCGTCCCCGAGGTCCTAAGACCGGTCATCTCGATGAGATCGTCGAGGTCGAGGTTCCGATCGTCGAAGGTCAGCGTGATCCCACCGTCCACCGACTCATCGGTGTCGAGGACATACTCCACCACTTGCCCCGCAAAGCCCTGTGGATGGATACCGAAGCGGCGTACCACGCGCGGTTCCACATCGATGTTCGGATGCATCAAGGTGTGATACTCGCCGTGCGGGTCGACGATCACCGCCGGCACATCGTGTTTCAATAGCTCCTCGACGAGTACGCCCACCGTATACGATTTACCCGACCCGGTCCGCGCGATCACGCTGAAATGGCGTTGGAGGAGGGTATTGATATCCACATCGACCTCGATCTCGTGGTCGCGAAGGAGGCCGAGGTACGCGCTTCGGTCCGACCGCTCCTCGAGCCCGAGCACCGACCGGATCTGGTGCTCGTTGGCGCAAGAGACGAACTGGCCGATCCGGAACGGCGTCTGCGGCAGGAGAATATGACCCTGTTCGTCGCGGTACCCGATCACGCTGATCGTCGCCGCGCGTTTCTCATTGACATCGACCGCCTCACCGCGCGATATACGGTACGCCTGGTCGAGGGTCAGCTTCGAGCGGACCTCGATCTCCGCCACCTGTCCCAGCACCGGCCCCGCCGTGGCGTGCTCGATATGAACATACATCCCTTTCTTGATCTCTGGATCGGTCACGGCGATCTTGAACTCCGACGTGCTCGAGCTCTGATAGATCACGCCTGCGGCGTCCTCGCGTGCGCGGAGATCGGCTGGTTCCAACATCGGCTCTATCCCTTTGCTCCACTACGACAATACGATACGATATACTCACGATCATTATTACTATTGACGGCGCGCGCTGACTGATCCCCGATCATCGAGAAGGCGGCCGCACTCGATCGCACATCGTCGAGATCGAAGAATGTTCATTGACCATCATTGGCGCCCTGTCAGTCACCGTTCAGATGGAGACGCTGTAGCTGAACGATCCGATCATAGGGCGGACGAGTGGAACCCATCCCTCGTTGAATGACGGTGATCCAGAACGAGGAGGCGCCGTGTTGGTAATAGTGGGGACGAAGAATGGCCTCGTACGGCCGAACGATCCGATCGCGGTGCGATCATTGGTAATCGTTCTTTGGTCATCGCTCATCGGTCATCGGTCATCGTTCATTGGACAACGTTCATTGCGCCTTCAGGACCAGCTTCCGCGCTTCGGTGGCCAGCTCGATCACTTTCTCGAAATTCTTGTTCTTGAGCGCAGGCTTCGCGGTCTTGAACACCTTTTCCGCTTCCGAGACATCGACACCTTCGCGCTTCTTCTTCGCGATCATGTTCCGCACGATCTTCAATTTCTTGATCGCTTCTTGATGCTCGGGGCTCTTCGGCTTCGCGCTCTTCCGTCGCTTCTTTTTCCGGATCTTCTTCTCGCGGCTCACCTTCTTGGCCGTTACCGGTCTCTTCTTTGGTCGCGGTTGCTTCGGCGCTGGCTCCGATGCAGGCTCATGCGCCGGTTCCGGCGGCCCTTCCGGGGCGTACTCCGGTGGACCTTCCGGGGCGTACTCCGGTGGACCTTCCGGGGCATACTCCGGTGGACCTTCCGGGGTGTACTCCGGTGGACCTTCCAGGGCGGGACCCGGCGGTGGTGCCATGGTCGGGTTCGGATCGCCCGCGGCAACTGGCTCGGGCTCCATCTGGACCGGTTCGGTCTGCTGCGCTGCCTCCTCGGCTGCCGCTTCCTCGTCCTCCGGCGGCGCCGGGGCGATGGGTTCGCCTTCCGGTTGCTCCGGCATGGCGTGTTCATCCTCTTCGCGCGCCACCTGCGAGTACATCTCCGTAAAGAGCTCCTGCGAGGTCTTAGCGAGTTTATCGACTGCATCCTTGATCTTCTCGAGGTCGGAACCGCGAAGTGCCATCTCGAGGTCTTCCACTGCACGTTTCGTGTATTCGACCTTATCTTGGTTCAAACGATCGCCGATCTCACCGATGGCGTTCTTGGTCGAATAGATGAGCGAATCGGCGTGGTTGCGGACCTCCGCCTCCTCGCGTTTCTTCTTATCGTCGTCGGCGAACTGCTCCGCTTCATCGATCATTTGCTGGATCTCGCCCTCTGACACACCGGAGGAGGCGGTAATGGTGATCGCCTGTTCCTTTCCGGTGCCGAGGTCCTTGGCGGAGACGTTGACAATGCCGTTGGCGTCGATGTCGAAGGTGACCTCGATCTGCGGCACACCGCGCGGTGCAGGCGGGATGCCCACGAGCTGGAAGCGGCCGAGGGTCTTATTGTGTGCAGCCATCTCACGCTCGCCCTGGAGCACATGTACCTCCACGCTGGGCTGGTTGTCCACCGCGGTGGAGAAGACCTGCTTGCGTTCCACTGGGATCGTCGTGTTGCGCGGGATCAGTTTCGTGCAGATACCGCCCACCGTTTCGATGCCGAGCGAGAGCGGCGTGACATCGAGGAGGAGCACATCCTTGATCTCGCCAGAAAGGACCGCGCCCTGGATCGCCGCGCCGATGGAGACGCACTCGTCCGGGTTGATCCCCTTGTGCGGATCGCGGCCGAGGAACTCCTTGACCAGTCGCTCAACGGCGGGAATGCGCGTCGAACCACCCACGAGTAGGATCCGATCCACCTCGTCGGTGGAGAGTTCCGCGTCCTCCACGGCGCGTTTCATCGGCCCCACCGTCTTGTTGACGAGGTTACCCGTGAGCTCCTCGAACTTCGATCGTGAGAGATCGATGTCCATATGCTTCGGCCCGGACGCGTCGGCGGTGATGAACGGGAGATTGATATTGGTATTGAGTACACCCGATAGCTCGATCTTCGCCTTTTCGCTCGCCTCTTTCAACCGCTGCATCGCGGACCGATCCTCGCTGAGGTCGATCCCCGTCTCGTTCTTGAACTGCTCGACGAGCCAGTCCATGATCGCGCGATCGAAGTCGTCGCCACCGAGCATATTGTTCCCGGAGGTCGCACGCACCTCGAACACGCCGTCACCGATATCGAGGAGCGAGACATCGAAGGTCCCGCCGCCGAGATCGAACACGAGGATCGTCTGGTCCTCGCCCTTATCCAACCCATACGCCAATGCTGCCGCAGTGGGCTCGTTGATGATCCGGAGGACCTCGAGGCCGGCGATGCGACCGGCGTCCTTCGTCGCTTTCCGTTGCGCGTCCTCGAAATAGGCCGGGACGGTGATCACCGCCTGCTCGACCTCTTCGCCCAGGTAGTTCTCCGCCTCGAGTTTGAGTTTCTGGATGATCATCGCGGCGACCTCCTGCGGAAGGTAGGATTTCTCGTCGATCTCGACCTTGTGCTTTGTGCCCATCTTCCGCTTGATCGAGGAAATCGTCCGATCGGGGTTCGTGATCGCTTGTCGTTTCGCGATCTGACCGATCAAACGCTCGCCGTCTTTCGTAAATGCAACCACCGAGGGGGTGGTCCGGGACCCCTCGGAGTTGGGGATCACAACGGGCTCACCGCCTTCCATAACGGTTACGCAAGAGTTAGTTGTACCAAAATCAATGCCAATGACTTTTGACATAAAAAAACGCTCCCTTAGACTGCTGCTTCTGAGACTGATAGCTTATAACTGGGTGCTGCGCTGGGGGATAATCGTGCCATCATTACATTTCTAGTATTTTTATGTTTTCCCCCACTAAAAACTCATATTTCAGCGTCGTGGCCACGAATAGCGCAATGTTCCGAACAGCACCTCCGAGCCGCTCGTCGGTGAGCGATCGGACCATGGCATGACATGGCGAGCTACCAGAGGAAAACGCAAAGCAAAAGCAAAGGAGAAACTAAGCGAACAAAGCAAATATAACCGGCTAACCGCTCACCGCTAACCGCACATCGCTAACCGCACACCGCACACCGCTCCCCGCACACCGCTAACCGCACACCGCTAACCGCACACCGCTAACCGCACACCGCTA
>CAZSUE010000335.1:0-5853 GCA_964609045.1 uncultured archaeon
ACCTGGCAGCGATCACTACTGCCATTGCCGCCTCGGTCCACATCGTAGCGCGTGTCGAAGGTAAGCTCGACATGGGCGTATGCCCGCATCTCGATCGGGCCGAGCGTTTGCATATCGGACCATTGATTACCGTAGCCCGCCGGCGGGTACGCATTTTCGTCGCCGCAGTAGAGTATTTGCGAGGGGCGATCGCTCAGCGTCGTAATGTGCCAATGCCCCCCGCTCTCCCAATGGATGTCGCCGGTGGTGACCTGGGCGCCATCGAAGTCGTCCTCGAAGAGCGTGGTCGTACTGATGCCCGAACTTTTCAGCGTGGCGTTCTGCCACAGCTCCTCCTCGCCGACGATGCTCAGTGACGCGCGTGTGGTGAAATGGCCGCCCAACGAATAGCTCGCATCGCCGCTCCCTTCCACCAATCCCAGTTCGTAATATCCCTGGGCGTCGGTGTAGGTCTCGTTGTGGTAGGTCGGTGTGACCTGGATGAAGGCGTGGACGCGCACGCCGACGAGCGGTTGTCCCGATTCGTTCGTTACAAACCCGCGCAGCGTGACCATCGCCGGTTGGGTATCGAGGCTGACATTCTGCCAGACCATCTCGCCGGCCCCCACCGTGAGCTCTGTCTCGGCACCGGAAATGCCGTACTGGACCGCCATGGTATAGTTCGCCGGCATCAGCTCCTCGAACTGGTAGAACCCCTCCGCATCGGTGTGGGTCATGTACTGCTCCCCGGTCTCGGGGTTGGTGAGCATCACCGTGGCGTTGGAGAGCGGTGCGCCAGTGGCGGTATCGTTCACATACCCGCGCAGCCCGGAGGTGAGATGGTACTGGATCAGCTTCACATCGTCGACATACCAGCCCGTGCCGTTGTAGAGCCCGTCCTCGTCGGAACCGGTGGCGTTCGTCACCAGCCGGAACCGCACCCGCGGGTTCTGCGCGACGATATCCTCGTCGATATATGCCACCACCGGCTCACCCCATTGACGCTGTCCCACCCCTATCCAGAGGGTCTGGTTCATCGTCGTTCCGTTCTCGCTCCAGACCAGTTCCACCATACACCGGTCCGCCTCTGCTGCGGGGTCGAGGTCGTAGCTCGTATTGAAGAGGAGGAAGGTCTGGTACGCACGCTCGTAGCTGATATTCTCCATCATGATCGCATCGTCCCACCCGTTCCCGTAACCGGGGTGCGTACCGGGGGTGTAATACTCGCCGAACCAACCCGCGGTGGGGGAGCTCGAATAGGTCTCATCGGTCAATGAGAAATGCGCCGCACCCGTGGTGTTCCGATCGCCGCCGGTGGGAGCGTTGGAGAGATCGTCGGTAAAGATCGTCTCCTCCACGATGCCGGTATCGTCGAGGTAGAGGTTCAACGTGTCCATGGGATGGTTCGTACTGCTATGGACGATATGCGTTGGATAGTAGCCCATGGCGTTGGCGACGATGTCCACATCGCCCACGGAGGCGTCGGCCACCCACATCGCGTACGATCCGTCCGCGGTCCAGATCTCGCGATGGCCGAAGAGCGGGTCGTCGAACGCGATCATCGCCGGTGCCACCACCTCTCCGTCGTACTCGCTGCATTGACCGGTGAGGTGGTTGCGGTCCGGGCGCTCTGTGAGCGTGAAGTTGACCCATATCCACTCTTGCGGTGCGATAGTGACCGTTTGTTGCATCTGGTCTACGCTATTGTTCGCCACCACCTCTAATGAGCCAGACGCCACCGGCAGTTCGTAATATCCCTCCATATCGGTGGTGATGCTCGCTTCGAACCAGTTCGTCGCGTTCGAGGCGGTGATGTTCACATCGTAGAGACCGATCTCTGAGTTCGGCATATTGACCACGCCGTGGATCACCGCGTCCGCCGCCGGCATCGTATGATCGAGTGCAATATCGATCGATCGGGTCGCCACATCGGTCATATCCACCGTGCGGACCGCGGTATCGAACCCCGCGGCGGAAAACTGGACCTCGAACGGCGCGGCGAAGGTATTGAACGCGAACACACCGTTGGCGTCGCTGTGCGTCCGGTTGTAATAGCGCTGCACCGTGCGCGATGCGCTCGTATATCGTACTTCGACCATGGCATCCGGGACGGCGTCGCCGGTCTGTGCATCGACCAGCGTCCCCGAGACCGTTCGGTTTTGCACCGGCGTCGGCGAGAGTGCCACATCGTGGTCCACGGCATTGGGGACCAGGTCGAGAGTGCTCCTATTCATATAGTAGTGCGGGTGCCAGAGGCGGAGCGTTCGCAGCCCCACGCCCGTTTCGAGACGGTAACCGCCACTGGCGTTCGTATTCGCACTATCGCGGAGGTGCCCGTCCTCGAGGATGTCCACCCGTGCGTCCGCCAGCGGTTGACTGTTGGAGGCGTCGGTGACATTGCCGCGGACGAGCACACGCGGTGCGGGCCAGATATGGAGAGTTCCATCGGCAAGTTGGGTATCCTCTGAACTGTTCAAGAGTTGATAATGATAGCTGTCTGGTGCGATATCGCTGAGGTTGGCAAAGCCGGACTCATCCGTCACGACCTCATATGCAGCTTCGTCGCCGGACTGGCTCCTATACCCCTGACTGCTTTTGTAGAGTGTAAGTTTCGACCCGGCGAGCGGTTCTTTCGTGGCGTTGACGAACGCGAAGGCCTCCACATCGCTCGGAACCCCGTCACCGTCGAGGTCGGCCAGTTTGCAGTAGCCGCGATTTGGCGTCGTTGTGGTAAAACCGTGCCATTGGTAGACACTCTGATACTCCACATTATAACCGTAATTGGTGATGGATTGTGGAAGGCTGGTGACGAGCACACGACCGGCGCTGTTTGTCTGTCTACTCATATTCAGATTGGTACTATTGATCCACACCCCCGCCAGATCGCCGTGCATCGTATATGCATGGAAGCTCACATTCTCATGATCGGTACCTTCCCAGACCCGATCCACTTGGATAGAGGGCATGAGCGAGAGGTCACGCGCGATAGTGCTCGGTTGGTCGATGGTGACGCTGGAGAGCCATTTAGTGTTATATCCCACTCGTTCACACTTAAGGTTGGCGGTGCCGTTGAATGCCGCCAGTGAGAACGCACCGTTCTCATCGGTTAGCACCGCCTCCTCGTACCGTTTCGAGCCGTTCCAGTTCGTTAGAATCACCTCGGCGCCCATGACCGGCACGGCGGTCTGCTCGTCGGTGACCACGCCGTTGATGGTGGCGGTGAACGGCGGATGGAGGGTGAGCGTGAAATTCACTATCGCCCCATCGTAGAGCTGTGGCCATTGCTCCTCGAGAAAATAGTCGCGGTGGTAGGTGGTAAACTGATAGCTACCCGATGCGAGCGAGGTCGTGTACCAGCCGGTATCGTCGGTGACCACCGTCGCTTCGTAGCCGTCATCAGTACTGATCCGCACCTCGACGCCGCCGAGGTCCGAGCCTGACGCATTGATGATGTGACCGGTGACCGTCATAGTTGGGTTGGTACGAGTTCGGGACGAATGCCCCTGCATCAAAGCATCGTCATCACGCTGAGAGATCGCAGCGGAGAATGCCACCGGCGCGATACTCGAGAGAAGGAGCATAAGAAGTACGATCAAAGAGAGGAACGATCGAAGCGCCGTCCTCGTCCCATTTCGGTCCAACAGATTCTGGAACGGTAAAAAGTTTATCATAATTAACCCTCTGTAATGTGAAGTGAACGAACAGCCAGAAAAGAGTGAGCGTGCGATGGATATCCGCCGCACTACACCAGGTGATGCAGGGGTAGGATGGTTAAATAATTTATTGGCTCGCCTTCTTTCGTTCACGTATGCTCATTTATCGCGCGCTCTCACGCGCGGGGAAGGGACGCCCGATTCGGAAATCGGGCTGCATAGCCAGCCCTCTTAACATGGACCCGCCTGCATCACGGCCCGTTCAGCCCCTCGCGGCGAACATGGATTGAATTATTCTATCCCGTTATATGTTAAATGCCCTCCTCACCAGTTCGCAACTACTAAATAATAGGAAATTGCTCCTTCATAAGGGCTGAAATGCAGCAGAAATATCGCTACTCGTTCAAAGTCTGCTTGTTGGGTGATGCAGCGGTCGGGAAGACCTCCCTCATCAGACGGTTCGTTCAAGATGAGTTTCATGACGACTATATCGCGACCATCGGGACGAAGGTCTCGAAGAAGACGCTCACCCTTCCACACCCCTCCGAACGCGTCTCACAGACGCTCGAGATCACGCTGACGGTCTGGGACATCGTCGGCCAACCGGGGCTTCATACCCTACGCAGCATGTATTACACCGGCGCGGACGGCGCGCTGGTCGTTGCTGACCCCACGCGTGAGGAAACGATCGAGAGCGTCGAGAGCTGGGTGGCGTCGCTCTTTGGGAAGACCGGTCGCGTCCCGCTCATCCTATTGGCGAACAAGAGCGATCTTGCGCATGCACCGGAACGGTTCGAGTCACTATCGTCGAAGCTCGACGCGCGCTGGCTGGCAACCAGCGCAAGAACGGGCCAAAATGTCGAAGAGGCGTTCTCCGCCCTCACACAGCAGATGGTGAGCCAGTCGCTCACCGAGCGTATCACCACGCCCATCGAGGTGCTGGATATCCTCGTCGCAGACTTCTGCGCCCTCTACGGTGGTCTGGAGGAGGGGATGCTCCCCTTCCGTGAGAGCTGTGAGGCGGTGGGGGTCTCGTTCTGCAAGCCGACCATTGCGCAGCTGGAGGCGCTCAATCGTGCGCTCCGGGAGCGGCTTCTGGAATATCTCGATGAGACGCGCGCCGATGCATTCTACCGCAAGCATCAAACGCTCCTCGACCAGCTCGAGGATGGGTAAGTCTATTCGATTAGGGTTAATAGAATATCTATAGTTGGTGTGGGCCGTCAAATAGATAACTACATAAAACATTACATAGTTCACCATCAACCAAATACCACTGATAACCACGGACGCCTTCGAATCCTCCATGTAAATGGAGACGGAGAGGGGCCGATTCATAGATGATCGCCATGGTAACGAGAGAAACGGTGCGGAGCAAGATATGTCTGCTCGGAGACGCAGCGGTGGGCAAGACGAGCACGATCAGACGCTATGTCCTCGATAAGTTCGACGATAAATATATCGTCACCATCGGCACGAAGCTCTCGAAGAAAGATATTACTTACCGTTTTACCGACTCCCAGATATTACTGACGCTATTGATCTGGGACATCATCGGCCAGAAGGAGTTCAAGCGTCTTCATTCGATGTACTATAGCGGAGCGAAGGGCGCCATCGTCGTCTGTGATATCACGCGAAAGGAGACGCTCGAGAGCGTTCATGGGTGGATATCGTCGATCTTCAAGGTCACCGGCGAGATCCCGCTGGTCATCATCGGGAACAAGAACGATCTGAAGGACCGCGCAGAACTATCGAGCGACGATGTTCAACGGGTGGCGTCTAAATACGATGCACCGTTCTTCTTCACCAGTGCCAAGACCGGTGAGAATGTCGATCAGACCTTCAAGGCATTGGGAAAACGCATCCTCAACGAGCTCGATCTCACAGTCTGACCGCCTCGACCCACGACCTTTGACCTTTGACCTTTGACCTTCGACCTTTGTTCCCGTTGTTCTTATTGATCTGGCTAACCGGATCTCATCGATCAGATCAGAACTCGTATCAATTCATCTGGATCTCATCTCATCTCATCTCATTTCATCTCCTTTTCTCTCATCTCTTATCCTCGTTTTTTCGACCAATTCTGATCTTGCCCAGCCGATCGATCGAACCGCCGGAACACCGAATGCCATGCCACCATACCGTACCACACCATACCATACCATACCATACCATACCACACCATGCTATACCATACCATACGATACCACGTTCACATCCC
>CAZSUE010000336.1:0-5851 GCA_964609045.1 uncultured archaeon
GTATCACACGGCCACGGTCACATCACACCGTTCCGAACTGCGTTCGCGCGATGATCGTATCCTGGACTGGCTTGCCGAGGTCGGTGAAGTACGCCACATAGCCGGAGACACGCACCACGAGGTCGGGATAGCGCTCCGGGTGGGTTTGCGCCTCCTTCAGCACCGCCTGGTCCACCACATTGAGCTGGATGTGCATCCCGCCGCGGTCGAAGTAGGCTGCGATGAGCGCTGCGAGAAGACGCCGGCGCTCCTCGTCCTTCACCATGGCGGGGAGGAACCGCATATTCAGCGCCATGCCGTTGGCGATGAGCGTGTGGTCGATCTTACCGACCGAGTTGCAGACGGCGGTGGCGCCTTGCGTTTCGCATTGGTTCGCCGGCGAGAGCGAGTTCGAGACCGGCTCACCGGGGCCGCGCCCATCGGGTGTGGCGCCGAGTAGATTGCCTTCGTAGACATAGAGCCCGTAGGAGAAGAACCCGGGCCGGTAACAGCCGGTTCTGCGGAGCGAGGGCTTGGCGAGGACACGCTCGCAGAACTCGCGCGCGAGTGCCACGGCGAGCCGGTCCACCGCGTCGCGGTCGTTGCCGAACTTCGCCATCACGTGCTTCAAGCGCGCTTGGAGCGCTCGGTCCTCCGGCTTCTTCCAGTGCCGGTCGAGCGCACGCAGGAGCGTTCCCATGGCGACCTCTTCTTCCTCGTACACCGTCCGCTCGATAGCGTAGAGCGCGTCGGCGACAGAGGCGAGGCCGCGGCCGGAGATGGAGCTGAAATTATATTTCGCGCCGCCCTGGGTCATATCCAGCGCGTTCTCGATGCACCCGTCCAGCGTCATGGAGATGAACGGGTTGGGGTAGTACTCCGCATAGAGAAGGTCCTTGATATCGACCCAATCGACCATGGTGTCGATCATATGCTGGAGCTGCACGCGATATGCGTCGAGGAACGCGTCGAACGAACCGAACTCGGCAGGATCGCCGGTCTCGACTCCGAACGGCTTCCCGGCGGCGCGCACGCGTCCGTTGGTGAGCACCATCTCGAGGAGAGCCAATAGGGAGAGATCGTTGCCGGAGGTGGTGCCGAAGGTGTTGCCCGCCGGCGTCGGCTCCACGCAGCCGATGATGGCGTAATCGCGCGCATCCTCGATGGCGACGCCGGTGCGTTCGAGCGCGGGGACGATGGCGTCGTCGTTGAAGAGCGCGGGGCCGGAACTCGTGCGATAGACCGCTACCGCGCGCTGCAGCCAAGCATCCGGGTTCGTCCCCGGCGCGATGCGGATCGAGAACGAGACCGTCATGGAGCTGATCTCCTCGATGGCGTCCATGAAGAGGTAGGATAGGGGGTTGACCGCGTCGTTGCCGTCGCGGTCTACGCCGCCCACGGTGACGCCGACATTATCTGCGCCGAGCTCGGAGGCGGTCCGCGTCGAGTTCATCGGCAGTAGGAGAAGATTATAGCTGAGCTTGATGAGGAACTCGGCGAGCAGCTCGCGCACTTCGTCGTCGGTGATCACCCCTGCGGCGATATCGCGCGCATAGAACGGGTAAAGGTACTGGTCCACGCGCCCCACGGCGAGGATCGCGCCGATGCCGTACGAAATCGTGGCGATGAGATGGTTGAACCATACGATCTGCAGCGCCTCGTAGAAGGTGCGCGGCGGCGCATTGGCGATGTGTCCACAAGTGCGCTGGATCTGTTCCAATTCCGCGCGCCGGTGCGGGTCCGAGGTCGCTCGTGCCTTTTGTCCCGCACGCGTCGCGAATCGGCGGATGAGATCGGCGGCGGCGTCGGTGCAGATCTCCACCGCTTCGAGAAATGCGAGCTGGTCGGCGGTGGGGCCGCGGGCGGGTGCCTCGCGAAACCGTTCGTCGAACCGCTCACGGAGCGTTTCGAGCGCCACGCGATCCGCACCATTCGCGATCGCCACCGGGTCGTGCGCACCGAGGATCGGTCCACTGCGAGTGAGCGTCGCGTTATCGGCCGTCACTTTTGCCCGGAGCGATCGATGCATCCTCCGCGCCCGTTCTTTCACGCCACGGTACCCCTGGCGAACGATCGTATCATGGCCCATCACGAGATGGCCTTGGGTATCGAAGACGTTATTGACGAGGTTCGGATTGTTCGCCGCGTACGCTTCGTTGCCCTCGCCGAGGTGGCGGTAGCGGCCCCAGACCAGCCCGGCGTAGAACTGCTTGGTCCAGTCCCAGCCGAACTGTCGAATGCGGTTGATCCAGGACTTGAGCGACCAATCCGGTAACCACAGCAGCCCGAACGCCTTCCACCACTCGATCTTTTTTTCGCGGACCGTGCGCCCCTCCCAATAGGGGAGGATGTCGTCGAAGAACGCGCGTTCGTCCGCTTCATCGATCTGAAACGGTTTCGGCTGCCGACGCTTGAGCCGTTTCAAATCGATCTTGAGCGTGAAATTGATGTCGCCGCGTTCGACGGGGACGATGGTCCCCAATATCTTCGAGGAGCGGTTCCCGACGAGTCGCTCGCAATCGAGGATGTAGACGGTCATCTGCTCCAGCGTATGTCGTAGCGCCTTGGCAGCGCGAAGCGAGGGATGCTCGCCGCTCGTCGCGCGGTAGCTCTCGGTATAGAACCGCGCACGCTCCATACAGATCTCATAGGGCGCGTCGAGGATCAAGCTGCGGTACGCGTCGATCCGTTTGCTCATGGTGATCACAGTGGAGAGGAGGTGAAGGGTGAAGGGTGAAGGGTGAATGGTAAAGAGTACGTAGTAGTACTTAGTGACAGGTGAAGGGTAAAGGGTGAAGTGTAAATGGTAAATTGTGGTGGGCGAATAGTTAGGTGTGAAGAGCGGTCTGATCAAGGAGCGGGGTGAGAAGGGCCGTGTGATAGGCGTGATGGAATGGTGGCCGATATATAATCTTTGATCCATTTCCTGGTCCCGTACCGTTCATCGATCGGTTGCGGCCGAGAGACCAGTAGCAACCATCATACCAAAAATGCGAAAGCGTCCGCGAGCGGTGGCGAGCAAAAGGAGTACGGTCATATGGCGCCATTAATAATTTTTCTGGCCATTAACTCCCCGCGACCCTCCACGCTTGGAGCACCCAGTGTTGACATGGCCAGCGCAGTGAGGGAATGGGTGCGTCTGAATGATCAAATACAATATACGATACAATACGATACGATATGTTACGATATGATATGATATGATATGATATGATATGATACGCTACGATACGCTACGATACGATACGATACGACCGGAGCGGTCTGCTGGAAGCTCACTGAGAGCACAGCCGCCCACCCCGTTTTTTTTGAGCGTTGCCATCGTCATATCCGTAGGTGGAGTTCTTACTGGCTGGATGGGATCGGCCATGCACCGCACCGACAGCGCAATGTGGCAGTACGATACGCAAAATCCTCAGCGAGCGCCAGCAGGGGGAATGGTTTGCGACCGTAACGGGTACCATGCCAATCGGGCGCGCCAGCAGCCGGTGGGCCGCATGCGCCGCTGCACGATCGAGCACCCGATCGGGTACGCACCCGCTCGGCCGCACTTGATCCTTCGCTGATATGCACCCGCACCCCGTTCGGGCACCGTCAGTTGCGCGTCTGCTTCTTTGCACGAACCAAGATGATCCTGCACGCACCGATCGATGCATTTTTCAATACCCCCTCATATTAGGCATCGTGCGCTGCAGAATCGAGTTAAAATTTATTGATGACCATCCCGCGCCCGTGCCGTATGATTGCCAGTACGCGCTCTCGTCGCTGATCTACTCACGCATCACCGCCGCGAACGAGGCGCTGGGGCTCCAGCTCCATTATAGTACCAGCTATAAGCACTTCTGTTTCTCATGGCTGCAGTACGAGCGGGTCCGGCCAACGAAGAATGGGCTGATACCGCTCGAAAGGGGCGCCGCCTTGGAGTTCGGTGGGCCGGACCGGGAGCTCATCCGCGCGGTGGCCGAGGGGTTCCTCGACGAACCGGAGTTCGACCTCGTCGCAACGCGCGGGAAGCACGGCCGCCGGTTCAACCGACTCTGCGTCCAGCGTTTCGAGGTGCTCGCGCCGCCAGCGTTCGATGGCGGCCCGGTGAAGTTCTCTACGCTCTCGCCGGTGGTCGTACGCACCATGCGCGACCGCGACGACCGCGACGAGCCGCAGGTCTGGGACCTCGCACCCACCGAGCCGCAGTTCCATACCAATCTCTATCGCAACCTTCTCCATCGCTTCGAGGACTACTACGGGACGCGGCCGGAGGACGACCGGTTCGCGCTCACTGCGGTGGAGCGCACCAAACCGAAACGCGTCCGGATCAAGAATACCTATCATCGGTGCTGGCACATGTCCGGCGTCATCAACGGCGCACCGGCGCTGGTACGGTTCGCCTACGACAGCGGGCTCGGGGAGAAGGGGAGCATGGGGTTCGGGTGCATCGAGTTTATTCACCAGTGAACTTCACGGAGTGTAGTGGATAGAAAAAGCAAAATAGTATGAGATTAATTAGGGTCTGAGGATTCGGAATATATCCGAACCCTCAGGAGGGTTAAAAATGAAACCCATATAAACTAAAATAAACGCTGTGACAACTAGCTCAGAAAGTAGTACATCACAAGTCTTTCTTTCTGACTAGCTCAGGGAGAACATGTTTTTCTCCCTTTTATTGTTTTCTCCTGTGAATTCTTTTAATAAGACCATAGTGGGATTGAAATGTGAAATTCACGGGAGTAGCAGTGGGATAAGACTGTTAATAAGTCCATTAATAAGACCATTGTGGGATCAGAAGACTATTTTTACGATTTGCAATAATTTGCACAAAAGAGATATAATTTGTCCAATAGATTTAAAGATCTTGAAATATTACCGATTATTACCAATTAAATCAATTTAGAAAACTGGTGGGTTTAAAAAATGACAGCGTCACATATTCAAACAACCTCCACCGCCGATCCCTTTTCCTCAGATCAAAACCAAACGCTCCATCTCCCCCTCATCGGCGACCCGTGGCTCGACAACGGCTTGATCGTCCTCTATCGCAAATTGCGGAAGCTTCGGCAGTCTGCTATGGGCTACACCCTCCGCCCGCACGAACTTGAATTGACGCTCCAGGACCCAGACGGTGCGGCGGGGGTGCTCGAATCGCTCCTCAAGAATGCGTGGAACGGCGTATTTTCCATGAACCGTACCTTCAAACAGCTCAATGCGGCGCGGCGCGGGCGATACGAGATACCGATGGACGACGGCTATGTCGATCTTTCCAATCGCCAGGCGACGCGGATCAAGCTTCCGAAGGAAGATCGCGACTACCTCAAGAACGAGCACGGTCGGAACATCTCCGCGAAGAAGCAGCCGCTCGTGGTCACGCATCAGGGCTTTATCGGCACGCCGTCGAACCTGAAGAAGGTGCAGAAGAACATCTGCGGAATGGTTGAAACTTTCTTGGACCCAGCGGACTTTCGTGGCACGCGTATCTGCCCGTTGTGTGGGCAACGGAGTACCAACCTTTCGACGCTGTATCAGTTCCAAGACCCGTTTGCCAATAAGCATCACAATACGCCGGTCCGCGGGTTTCGCAAAACGAACGCCAACCCGGAGGCCTGCCCGCGCTGCAAATTCCTCGGGACGCTTTCCGCATTGGATGTGGAGAAACCGTATTTCAAGGTGCGCTCGGGGCGCTCGACGACCTATTATCTCGTGCTCCCGCTGGTGGACGACCTCGAGACGCTCGATATGGTCAAGAGCAACCTCTCGATCAACCAGAACAGGAACGAAAAGACGCAGCAGTTCACCACGCTCAATAATGTATATCATTCCGATCCGGAATCGATGGTGATCACGCTCTATTTCGATATTGTGAACGAATACTCGGTGGACG
>CAZSUE010000337.1:0-5848 GCA_964609045.1 uncultured archaeon
TTGAGCCTTCCATGGAAGGTTGCGTACATGGGAATTTTATATGCACAACTTGCATTGCCAGCAAAAGCGGTTCCAATTGGCTCAAAGCCTTTTTTGGCCATTTCACGCGGAGGCGCCACGTTCCGCTTCGCTGCACGGTTGCGCCCCCGGACAAGTATGTCCTGGGGCTCGCAAAGAGGGAACGCGGAGCGCTTAGGTCTGGATTATCGGCTTTCGCCAACACATCGGTCAAAGGCCACTTGCAGCAATTCCAAAACTGGGGTGGGGGCTCTCCCTTCCTCCGCGTGTCCTCTTGACTTCTCCGCGTGAAATGGCCATAAGCCATCACCAGGCTGATCGGGATGTAGCCAGGTCGAGCGCCAGGACGCGCATGTACCATACGCTGGTCGGCATTCTGGCTGGATTCGTCGTGGGTAAGCTGTGGCGCGGTTCGGGCGCAGGAACAGGGCGGGGATAGCGCAGCTGGTGGCAGCGGAAATTGGTTGAGCGATGGGCACACTCCACGACCGCGCGGGAGGGGTGTGCGGCTGGAACGCTGGCGCGCCCGGTTGGCCGTTGGTGGCCAGCGTACGCGTTCCGCTCCGCCCGCTGGTGCGGCTGGAGTCGTTAGCGGATCGTATTAGCGTATATAGATGGCCCCGCATCGAATGGCTACCCTTGATCTTCGACCTGATCTGGCACGCTAATTTGAAAAGCCTATTGTCACAAGTTGCAGGATATGGAACTGAACGATCAAGTCATTTATTCAACTCTGCCCGCTAGCTATTTGAGCCTATTTAGAGAACCAACCCCGATCTCCAGTAAATGCCATTCCAACGAGCCTAATGAAATTGATAGCCGCTCACCCGATATACCGCCCGATAATCCTCCTGGCCTGCGTCATTTCCTCCTCGTCCAGCTCGTTGCCGCGCCGCCAGATCTCGGCGACCAGCGCGCACATCTCCTCGTGGTGCTGCGCGAACGCCGCCTCGAGCGTCGACCATTCTTGACCCTCCGGGACCGCGTCACGCCGCATCTTATCGAGACCGATGGCGAGCACCGTGTTCAGATACTCGTCGGTGCTGTACTCCTCCTCGATGATCGTCTCGAAGACGCGCTTGAACTGGAGAAGCTGGGAGTGGAGCGTGAAATCGAGGGTGAGCGGGAGCGTGACGGTGGTTTCCTCGTTCTTGGGTGGTGCGTTCTCTGGCATGGTGGTGGCCTCATGAAAGCTCGAATTCGATACAGACGATGGTAACTTTCCTATAATAGTTCATAGTTTATGTGCTATGCGGACAGCGGGTAGAACGAGCAGGTACCCGAGGCTGACCGACAACCCATTTCGGTGCGGTGCCAGTTCTCCTAATATTTGCGTTTTATGGGTAAAGTATAATAACCATATTGCCCCGGCGTAGTTCTCGGTCAGCCACACCCACTATATCTCTCGTCCGCCTTTCCCGAATAACCCTCATAAGTGATAATTATGGCTGAGGAGTATGTGGCATTATTCTTGGACTTTGAAAACTTGGCAATATCCGCTGACCAGACATACCCGTCGCGTAGAAGTCCGCTCGCATTAGAGGCAATTGTGGATTATGCCAGTGCCAAAGGAAACCTCTGTGTGAGAAAAGCATATGCGGATTGGTCGAAACCGATTTTTCGACAGTACCACCGCAAGCTCATGGAGCAGGGATTCGAATTGGTCTATCTCCCAAGAACGTCGGTACAGGGGAAGAACGGCTCCGATGTGCGGCTGGCGATCGATGTGATGGAATGTATGGAACGCTACAGCCAGATCGGCATATTCATCATCGGTTCGGGTGATACAGACTTCATCGCGCTATTACAGCGACTCAAAGCACGAGGGCATAAGGCAATTGTACTGGGCTTCGACTACAGCATCGGTAGATATCTGAAGGTCAACGCCTCCGAGTATCGATCGCTCGAGGATCTGATCGGTCAGCCCGAAGAAGATACGTTGGCCTCCGATCTTCTCACCACTATCGATCCTTCGTACGGGAGAGAGCTGATGGTTCGATTGATCAAGAACCGTGAGGGGGACGCGCCGGTCCCCATGTCGCGACTAAAACTGGACCTATTAAAGCTCGATTCGTCGTTTTCAGAGAAAAAATTGGGATTCCCCTCGTTCAAGCCATTTATTCAATCGTTGGTGGGCGATGTGGTGGAACGGATCGAGATTTCGCCGAAGGATGATCTGCCCGAAGTCCACCTCGTCGAGCAAGTGCCCCATACGGAGAGAAAAGAAGAGGATGAACGTGACCTCGCCCGGTCATTCTTGATCAAGAACCTACGGTTCATAGAAGATAAAGGTGCAAGATTACAATTGGCAGGTAAATTGATCGAGGAGTTCGAGAGGCAACCACAGATGTCTATGAGGGAAATGATCAACCGGGTTCATCGACGGTTCCAAAGTGAAAGTAAGAATACCATTCGTAAATATATCAATACACTTTTCACCGGCAAGGCATTTATACCGATCATGGAGAATAATACCGCCCCGCTCCTTTCAAGACCCTATAGACTGAAACGGAGCGTCGTCAATGCCGAACAACTAGAGGAGATCTATTTGGAGAGGATCGCGACGATCCTTACCAATCGATACGCAGCTATCGATGATGATCTGGATGACGAAGAGATCATTGCTCATCTGATCGATCAACGGTCATGGAACGGGAAGGAAAGGCGAGGGTGAGGGTGAGGGTGAGGGCGAGGGCGAGGGCGAGGGCGAGGGCGAGAGTGAGGGATGGTACGCATCGTCTCTCAAATGAAGGTTTGGCCGTTCTAGAACCGAAGATAGCAGTGGAGTGGAAAGTGGAAAAAGGGTTTTGTAGGGTTACGACGAGGAATGGTAAGGATGGCTCGACAGAATACATCGGAGGCGGTTCTCCGCCGTATAGGGCAATGGAAGCGTAATTTAATCGATCTTACCCGCCGTAATCGATTATTAAATTACCGTTCGACAAAAACTCGAAATATTGAGGTAGTTGATGAATTACCCCAGCAGGTTCTCCTGCAGCTTCTAAACGATGAGAGTTTCTATTTCGACCCCAAACCTACGCTTAAAGAGGATAATTTTGCGATTCTCGCAGATGAAACCACGGCCCCTTCCCATTCAACAGAACAAATTGAAGACAAGAAAACGGATGTACCGAGCATCGGGGAAGGCGGAGAAGGGAAAGAAGGTGAATATTCAGAACAATTGATTTCCGACTCTCAGTCAGTTGAAATAGAAGAACGGATAACGGAGGCTGGCCGGGAAATTACTAGAACGATGGGGATGGAGCTTCCAGAGTATTACACAGATGACCGCCTTCTGACCTGCCACACGAAGAAAAGTCTCGAGAAGCGTCTGCTCAAAATCTACCGTACCACCAACAGTGCTTTCGAGGAGCAAGGTATCAACACACTCTTTATAGCTCTTGGTATGCTGGAGTGGTACGCGTCGAAGAACTCTGAAGCAGTCAATCGGGCCCCTCTCGTCCTCGTGCCTGTATTTTTATCGCGAAAAAACGCGGCAAGTCCGTTTGTACTCCACCAGGGAGATGACGAGCCTATAATGAACCCCGCCCTTATCGAAAAGCTTCGAATCGATTTTGGTATAAGTTTGAGTGAGCTTCCTGAATTCACCGACGACTTGAATGAGGACGGAATATTCTTTAATATTAAGCATGAGATAAGTGGATTTGACCGTTGGCGCATCACCCAAGATATCGTGCTCGGACTGTTTGATTTCCGCAAATTTGTTATGTACCGGGATTTCGAGCGCTATGAAGGGATGTTTCATGACCATCCTTTGATCAAGTCACTCTGCGGTCAATGCCAACAGCCAGTTCCTCCGAGTCCAGGAGTCCCTCGTGAGATTAGAAATGCAGACTTAGATAATGAGATGGCCCCATGGAATTCCTTCCAGGTCGTGGATGCAGACTCAAGCCAACAGCGAGCTATACTCGCAGTGAGGAAGGGTTATAATCTCGTGATCGAAGGCCCGCCGGGAACCGGGAAATCCCAAACAATCACGAACATCATTGCCGATGCGATCGCGTCTGAAAAGTCAGTGCTTTTCGTCTCGGAAAAGATGGCGGCATTAGAGGTTGTAAAGACCCGGTTGGAAACGGTGCGACTGGGTGATTTCTGCCTAGAGCTTCATAGCCACCACACCCGCAAGAAGGAATTCACTCGTGAGCTTGCGAGAACCTTAGATGTCGAGCGGCGAAAGTCGTACAGCTCCTCCAATGTGCTTGAGGATCTTCGACGTGTATCGTCTCAATTGAAAGAGTATGTAACTGCTCTACATGAACCGTTTGGCACGCTGGAATACAAACCCTTCGAAGCAATCACACGACTTTCTGAGATTGAGAACAAACCTCTGGTACACGCAAAAATACGGGGAATGGACAAAGTCTCCTCCAAAGAGTACAAAGAAGTACTCCGTCGACTCGAAACATTGGCAATACGCTTGAATGATGTGTGCCCGATTAACAAGCACCCACTACGGGGCTGTCGTACCACAAAAAAGACGCGAACTTTCAGGCATAGATTGAGTGGGGTGGTAAGGAGGACATTACTCTCTCTAGAAAAGTTGCACGATGAGGCACGGCGATTCGCAGATCATTTGGGGTTTCAGAAGCCTAAGAGCTTCGGCGACGTTGCGTTAGAGATTGAGGCTGCGAAATGTGTCGCTCTTAACCCAGGTGCAGAGCTCTCCATTCTCCGAAATCCATATTGGAATAAGCCTTCGGCAGATGTAGAAAAGCTACTGAAGATTGGGAAAGACTATCGATCACGTTATAATGATGTTCAAGATCGCTTTCGAACCGAGATATTGCAGACGGACCTTGCTTCCAAGATCGATACGTTTAGCAGCCAACTCGAAAGCAGGTTTCGTATTTTCAAACCGGCTTTTTGGAAACTCCGATCAGAACTCCGTGGATATGGGCTCCCAACTTATGAGCCCGACGGGAATAAAGGTCTCATAGCCGATCTTAGAGCCGCACAAAGATGCCGTGAATTATCACTTCAAATCCAACAAAACGATGGACTGGGTGAAGAGCTGTTTGGCCGGCGTTGGAAAAAGGAGAGAAGCGACTGGGATAAACTTCAGGATTTTGCGGAATGGGTTGTTGATTTTCGTCAATATGTTATTAAAGGCGTGATTGAAGCCAAAGGTCTCGAGATCATTTCACAAGGGACAATTGACCGTACTGAAATACAATCCCGCATTGCTAATTTAAAGAAAAAGTTCAAAGCAGCCCGCACCTCCCTGAAGCATTTGATACTTTTAGGTAAATTTACTACCGAGAGTGAGATCGGTACGAAAGCCAACGTTCATCTCGGAACTCTTATTGGACGGATAAAAGAGGTGCAAGGAGCCCTTAATCAATTTCGCAACTGGGTACTGTTCCAAGAGGCGTGGAATAAATGCACCAATGGTGTAACAGGAGACTATGTGAAAAAGGCTATTAAACAAAAAATCCCACCTCATGATCTCGTTCATTCATTTGAACGCATATTTCTCGAACGATGGCTCGATACAGTATGTCAAGAACGACCCACCCTTGGCGACTTCCAGGCAACCGAACACGAGCACCTAAGAGAGCAATTTCAAAATCTCGATAAGGCTTCCATCGAACTCGCGAGGGAAAGAGTACGAAAGTCCGTGATCAATAGACGTGATCCAGCACTACTTGATATCATGCTTTTGGATCAGCTCACGCTCATCCAGCGGGAAGCGAAGAAGAAATCCCATATTCTGCCGATACGGAGGCTGCTCGCAAAAGCACCAGATGTAGTCAAACTGATTAAACCATGTTTTATGATGAGTCCTCTATCTGTGGCTTGGTATGTGAAC
>CAZSUE010000338.1:0-5813 GCA_964609045.1 uncultured archaeon
CGCCGATCGGCTCCCCGGCCGTATCGATGAACGGCCCCAATACGAGCGTGAAGAATGCGCCTTCGGGTGCGAGCATCCGCTCCTGCGCCGTCAGTTCCACCACACCACCGTCGAGGATCGGTTTGGAGAGCGACTTGGCGCGGTAGCCCGCTTTCGAGATATTGATCCTGATCGTGCGCCCGATCCAATGCTGCGGCAGCTCATGAAATGTCACCGTTCCGGCGCTGTCGGTGCCGTCGGTTCGCGTACCGCCGTCCTCACCGCCCACACTGATGCGTACCGAGACATCGGAAAGCGGTGCACCAGCCATGTCGGTAAACGGCCCGAGCGTGAGCGCGAACGCCTCACCGGCGCCGTCTGATTCGGTGGTGAACGAGAAGCGATACGGCGCTGCGAGATGCCGGCCATGATGATCGCGGAGCGTACTGTCGATCTCCACGCTATATATGGTATCGTGGCGCAGCTCGGTGTCCGGGACCAGCGTCAGTGTGTTCGTTCCGGGATCGTAACTGTGGGTATAGTCGACGCGCTGGCTGTCGTATTCGACCGTGACGGTGGTCACAGTGAACGAGCTTTCGTCCATCGGTTTATTGAACCCAACGGCGATCGAGGTGGTGGTGGGGACATCCACCGCTTTGTCCGTGGGTGTGGTGGTGGTCACCGCTGGGGTCAAGCTATCGATGATGAAGGTAAAGGAACCGTCCAGTGTGTTCCCGGCGTCGTCTCGTACGACGATATCGACGGTGTGGTCGCCGTCCGGCCAGCCGGTCGTATCGAGTTCGTAGGGCGCCTCCAATATCTGGCTGGCGCTGCCGTTAATGCTATATCGTACCTCGTCGAGGTGCGCGTCGCTAATGTTCCAGGTGATGAGTGTGCCCGGGGAGAGCACGGAGTTGTTTGCCGGTGCGACCGAAACGATCTGCGGCGGCGTCCCGTCCATGGTGACGGTGTACGCGTTCGTGGTGCTGTGGGCGGCCCTGTCGACGGCGGAGACGACAACGGTGTGCACGCCGTCCGCCCAATCCACGGTGCTGATATTATAGGGCCGAACCAACGGCTGCGCGGCGCTGTCGTCGATGGAATAATTGACGGCGAGGAGGTTTTCGTCCATGACATCCAGATCGATCTGTGTCCCCGGTTGGACGACGGCGCCATCCGCCGGCGCACGAAGATGGATCGTCGGCAATAGCGAATCGAGCGTGAAGGTGAAGGTGGCGTTGGCAGCATGCCCCGCATCGTCGGTTGCGCTGACGACGAGGTCGTAGGTCCCGTCCTCCCAACCGGTGTCGGTGATCGTATACGGCGCTTCCAGCGGGAGGGTGGACGGTCCGGCAAAATGATACTGGACCGTGACCGGGTTGGGCGCCCATATATCCAGCTCGATGTGTGAGCCTGGCTGGATCACCGAGTTATTCGCCGGCCGAAGCAAGGTGATTACGATATTGGTGGAATTGACCGTGAACCTATAGGAGGCGTGACCGATGTTGCCCGCCGCATCCTCGGCATTAACCGAGATATTGTATACCCCGTCCGCCCAGCCGGTGGTATTGATCGCATACGGCGCATCGAGGGTGTGCGTGTCGCCGCCGTTGAGCGAGTAGACCACACGGTCGAGGTTGGCGTCGTTGATCAGGAGCTCGATGGTGGCGCCGGGGAAGAGCACCGAGTTGTTATCTGGCGAGGAGAGAAAGATCCGCGGTGCGGTACTGTCGATAACGAATCGGAAGCTTCGGCGAGTGCTGTTCCCGACATTGTCGCTTGCGCGCACGACGATGATATATTCGCCGTCACCCCACTCGGTGGTATCGATCAAATACGGTACGACCAGCTCTTGCGGCGCGAGGCCGCCGTGGGAATAATTACAGCTCACCGACGCCGGCCCGACGATATCGAGATCGATGATCGTTCCGGGGCGGATGACCGAGTTATTGACGGGCGAGTTGAGGTTGATGAGGAGCTCGCCGGTATCGAGAATGATGGTATACCAGTTTTCGCGCTCATTACCAGCGCTGTCGTTGGCACGCACCACGATGGTGTAGGTATCCTCCGCCCAGCCCGTGGTATCGATCTCATACTCCGTGGCAAAGGTTTGTGCCGGCCCGTCGTTGACCGAATAATTCACCGTGACAAGATGTTGGTCACCGATCCGGAATTCGATAACCGTTCCGGGTGGCACCATAGAATTATTGCTCGGTGAAAAGAGGTAGATATTTGGTGGTCTGGGATCGACGATGAACGAAAAATGCGCATGTGCGGTGTGCCCCGCGCGATCCACCGCAGAGATGACGAGGAAGTATTGCGTATCGTTCCAATCGCTCGTATCGATCACATACGGATACGGCAGCGGTTGCGGATCACTGTTATCGACGGTAAAATTGACATGGTCGAGGTGGATGTCGGTAACATTCAGCTGGATGATAGTACCTGGTTGGATGACGGCCTCGTCCGGCGGTGCAACGAGCTGGATGCGAGGTTCGAGCGAGTCGAGGGTAACGACATAGTACGCCGTCGCACGGTTGCCGGCCATATCGAGCGCGAACACTTCGATGCCATAGACCCCGTCCTCCCATGTATGGGTCTGGATGGTATATGGGGCCGATAGGGTGTGATCCTCACTACCGTTCACCGCATAGTGGACAGTTTCGAGGTGAGCGTCGGTGATATTCAGCTCGATGGGCGTGGCGCCCATGACGACGGATCGGTTGGCCGGTGAGGTCAATACGATCGACGGGGAAACCGAATCCAGTGTGAAATTATACCAGCGAATTCTACGATTGGCCGCGGAATCGTTCGCCTCGACGACGATCTGATGTGGCCCCTCCTCCCAGTCGACGGTGCTGATATTGAACGGGCTTTCCAGCATTACGCGCTCGCCACCGTCGAGCGTGAAGCCGACCATGTCTAGATGGAGGTCGGTGATGTTCAGCTCGATCGTCGTCCCCGAATAAATGACCGAGTTATTCGCGGGGTTTTCCAACACGATCGTCGGGAGCGTCGAATCGATGATGAAGATTAGGTTTCGGTCCTCTTTATTCCCCGCAGCGTCCTCAGCATGGATGGCGAGCGGGTATTGGCCGTCCTCCCAATCGGTGGTGTCGATAATGTAGGGTGGTTCGAGCGAGCGGTTCTCGGCACCGGCGATCGAGTAGTTCACGCTTTCTAAATGCTCGTCCGTGATGCTGAAGTTCAGCGGCGTGCCGGCACGAATGATCGAGTTGTTCTCTAATATATTGAGGTCGACAACTGGCGCGGCGGCGTCGATGAAGAAGATGAAGCGCTCCACCGTTCCAAACCCGCTCGTATCTATCGCCCTGACCGCGATCGTATACGCGCCGTCCTCCCAGCCCGTGGTGTTTATTTCGAAGGCGGGCACGAAGGTCTCGTTCGCACCACCGTCGATGGAATAGTTCGCATGGTCCAAATCCCGATTGCCGTCCCAGATATCGAACCGTATGACCGTGCCGGGCTGCACCGCGCTCATATTGGCGGGTGCGAGGAGCGCGATCGACGGCGACACCGGCGCCCACCAGACGAACGGATGCATCAACGGATAATAATCGACATGTTCGCCGACACCGTCGATGGCGGTATACGGGGTATCCGCGATACCGTCCCTCCCTGCGAGATCTTGATCTGACCCGGAATAGGTATCGTTGGCGGTATGATCGGACCAGTAGTTCCCACCCTGCGGGTAGGTGGCGTTCCAGTGGTTCTCGCTATTATCGAGCGGTTGCGCGGCGTTGCCGACGAAGTTGTTATGAAAGATCCGGTTATCGTTCGAATTCACGATCCGGATCGAATAGGGCGTCGCACCGAACGCGCCGTTATTCGAAATATTGTTCGCGGTGACCGTATTATTCGATACCGCACTATAGAGCTCGATACCGCGCATATTGGAGGCGATGGTGCTGTTGGCGATCCTATTGTACTGCGAAGCGTCCTGTATCACGATACCCTTGGTGTTATGTACCGCGTGGACGCCCTCGAGCGCGTTCCAGTGCGACCCGTCGACGAGGATGCCGTTCTGGTTCGAACTGCAATGCACATCGGTGATGGTGTTCATATCAGAGCCGTTGCCCAAGAATACGCCGTGGACATTCCCGTTCGTGGTGCAGTTCGTGATCGTATTCTCCGTCGAGGCGTAGAGTGCGATACCGACGCTGGCCTCGGAGCAGTTGAGGTCTTCGACCAGTATCCCCGTACAGTTGGCGAGGATCACCTGCGCCGCTTCGGAGGGCGTGTTCCCGCCCGTGGCGTTCGTAAGATAGAATATCGATCGCCCGTTCACGCGGTTATCGGTGCCGATATCGTGGGTGTTCCAGTGCTCGAGCGCGTCGCCCTCGATGAAGAGGCCGCACCGGTCGAAGGTGTTTTCCACGAGCGTGGTGGTCGTCGAGGATACGAGCTGGATGCCGTAGGTCGCGTTGGCGCAGAAATTATCGATGATGAGGTTCGCCGAGGAGGATGAGACGAGTATCGCGGCGGTGGTCGACGCGCAGCTATTGTTCGCCACAATATTCCCGTTGGCGCCGCGCCAGAGCTCGATGCCGGCATCCGCGTTCTGGGTGCAACTATTATTCGCGATCATATTTTCGGACGCGCCGTCCAATAGGATACCGCGCCCGATATTCGCCTCACAGGTATTGTTACGGACCATGTTCCCGGAGGAGCTTACGAGCTGGATGCCGTGCCTGTTCCCTGAACAGGTATTATCCTCGATAGTATTGGAGGGCGCCGATCGAAGATATATTCCCGCGCCTGCGGATTGCTGAGTGTTGAAGTTGCAGGTATTATTCGTTAGCGTGTTTTCGAACGAGCCGGAGCGAAGGTTGATTCCATTTTCATTATTCCAATTGCAGCGGTTGTTTTCGATCATATTGGAACTTGTGCCAGTCATGTGGATGCCATAGGTGTTGTAGGAACAGGTATTATTCGCGAGCGTATTGTTCTGCGCACCGGTGGAAAGCCAGATGCCGCGTGTATTGTCCGAGCAATTATTGTTCCGCACCGTATTATCGGTGGAATTGCCGGTGGTGGCGAGGATATAGATGCCGTTACCTGCGCCACTCGAACCGGTATTGAAGGTGCAGATCGTCTCTTCGACGATGGCGTAGGAGCTATTGATGATCACGATGCCGTTTTGGTTCATGGAACAGTCCAATTGATGCGCGTGGACATGGTCGCTCGCATCGATGTGAAGCCCGGCGTCGTAGCCGCCGCCGCCCGAGCCGCTATTGGTGAGCGCGAACCCGCTGATGTTCACATGATCGGCGGTGATACGCACCACATCGCCGCTGTTGCCGCCGTCGATGGTGGTGGACGCGCGTCCCGCGCCGGTGAGGTTCAGCGGCCGGTCGATGACGATATTCTCGTAGAACTCGCCGCTCCCGACGATGATCGTCGCGCCCGCCGCGGCGGCGTCGATGGCATCTTGGATCGTGAGGTAGTAGCCATCCGTGTCCGTATTCTCGACCACGCCGTTGGGAAATATCATGGGGTAACGATCCTGCGCCGCGCCGGGCCCCGCGATCGAATAGTTCGTATCGCCGATGCCGTCGCTCCCGAATTGATCTTGCGCCGCGCCCTGATATGTATCGACGCCGCTATAGTCGGACCAGTGGTTGCCACCGGTGGGATAGCCGGCGTCCCAGATGTTGTCGAACGGATCGTACGCGTTCTCCACGCTATTGTCGAAGAAGGTATTGTGGTAGAATGTGTTATTTTCCGCCGTTGCGCCGGAGAAATACGGATTGGTGGTGAGATTGACACCGTATTTGTTCTCATAGACGATATTGTCGGAAACGGTGTTATCG
>CAZSUE010000339.1:0-5798 GCA_964609045.1 uncultured archaeon
ACGCGCTCACTTTGCTGGAGCGCGTCATTGAACTTTCGCCGACCGTTGAGCGCGGTGCCCTCCATCTCGAGCGCGAGTTGTGAATGAGGTGCGTCCTCAAGCACCCTCTGCGCGAGATTGTGCAGCTCGACGAAACGCTTGCGGTCGTAGAGCGCGAGGAAGCGCTCGCGATACTTATCGTCAACCACCGTATCGTCCGCTTCGCCGGTATCACGATCACGCTCGGCTTCCGTACCGGCCGGGGTCCCTTGTTCCGATGCGGTTTGCGCGTCTTCTTCCGCAGCTACTTCAATTTCAGCTTCAGGTTTCGTATCAGCTTCTACTTCAGCTTCCACTTCGGGGTCGCTCCCTTCTGCGGCGGTGGATTCCCCTTCGTCGGTCGATGGTGTCGGTTCATTCGTCGAGCGTTTCGTCGAACTCTCTGAGCTTTTCCATGGCTGCATCGTAAACCTCGTCGATCGTTTTCTGTTCCTCGTTCGTGATCTCGCTATCTTCCCACGCCGCGTCCATCATCTCCTGGAGCAGCTCTTTGATCTCGCCCTTTTCATACTCGTCGATACTACCGTCGGCCGGTGCCTTTTCGAGCCATTGCTCGATCCGTGACCGAATTTCTTCCAGCTCTGAACTCATGTCTATCACGCCCGCAAAATCTCGGTGTGTTCACCTTCACCTAGACATCCAAGATCATATTTAAGCTCACGGTTCAATTCGATCCAAATTCAAAAGTCGCTGCGAGCAGAGCATCCTCAACGAAGGTCCACGGTGGCGAAAAATAAGGATACTCTCTCCCGTCGTACGCAGAGGGGGCGGGACGAACGCAATGGCAGGCATCGCTGTGGAAAACGATAGAAAAGAGCCGGTCTTTGGCGATCGGTGGGGCGGACATCATTCTTACATGACGGTCGGTACGAGAAAGAAGACACCCATCCCAATGAAAATGAACGTGACGATCCACTTCAATTTTTCTTTCAATTCGTCGCTCATCGGTATCGCTCCGGTTGTACATGTCGCAGTCGCAGTTGCAATCGCAATCGCTATCGCAGTGGCGAACTATATGGATGAGATGCAACACCGTCACAGTTCAAAAAGATTTTGGCATCATGCATCATGCATCGGTCATCGGTCATCGGTCATCGGTCATCGGCGATCTGGCATCTCAGGCATCTCAGGTATTTATTATTTAGTAGTCAGTGTTTGGTATTCTCTATGCGCTATTTACTATGCGGTATGTGGTCTTGCGCATTACACTCACAGCGCAGACGAACGAACACGAACGTGTGATAGCCGCTTGGCCGCGCTCGGCATCGCCGTCCAGTACCCGTTCATGCCCCTCGTCGTCTTTCATCTCATCACTCTTCCACTCTCCTCTTCCACTCTTGCACGTTTCCCATCCTTCCGTTTTCTCTTCCATCCTCTTCCGATATCTTTTTAACTTCGCCATCTTTGTTGCGTCGATGCGCGCTGGACAGTCTGACGCGAGCGCAGTCCGACTACGCTGGCGGCCGTTCGAAGTGGTTGCATTCGACCTCGACGGCACTCTCGTCGAACTCGCCATCGACTTCGACGCGATCCGCCAGGAGCTACGATGCCCTTCGGGCGACATCCTCGACCATCTCGATCGCTGCCCGGTCTCCGAACGCATGGCGGCGATGCGTGTGATCGCGGCGCACGAGACGCGCGCGCTCGAGAGAGCACGGCTCATGCCGCATGCGGATGAGGTGCTCGCGACGCTGCGCCAGCGCGGTGCTGCCACCGCCATCGTGACCCGGAACTCCGCCCGCTCCGCTCGTGCGGTGGTGGACCGGTTCGGGCTCGAAGTGGACCGTATCGTCGGTCGCGACGACGCGCCACCGAAGCCGTCGCCCGCACCGCTCGAGCTGGTCATGCGCGAATTCGGAGCGGATCCGTCGCGGACCGCCATGGTGGGCGATTATCTCTACGACCTTCAGAGCGCACGTGCGGCGGGTACGGCGGCGGTCCTCTACCTCTGTTGCCGGAACGAGGCGTTCATACCCGAGAGCGACCTTGTGATCCGATCGCTGGAGGAGCTTCTCCCCTTCGTGATCGACATCGACGCTGCGAAGCGCGGTCAATCACCGTAAAACCCTCTCTCAACGCTATTATCGCTCGATATCGCGCTTGCGCCATCATAAGCTTTATATCGGGTAATCAGTATAAGCAAGAAGCTACACGCCCTAGATTTTCTGGGGAGGGGACAATATGCCAAAAAAAGACATGGACGCCGGCTTCCGCAATACAGATGCGGGAAGTGAAGACGACATCTTGTATATCGGTATGGATTTCGGGACCTCACGCACCTCAATTTCAGCAAGTAACGGTATCAGGAAGACGATCGCATCGGTCGTCGGGTATCCGAAGGATATCGTCGCACAGAAATACCTACGGCAACCGGTGGTATTCGGTGTCGAGGCGCTGGAGAAACGGCTCGCGCTGGAGCTGATCCATCCTATCGATCGCGGCGTGATCCGCGGGTCGGACAAGAACGAGAAGAAATCGAAGCGTACGCATACTGGTATGGACGCTGCGCGGGAGCTGATCCATTATTCCGTCGAGCTCGCCGAGCCGAAGGATTTCCAGAAAGTCTACGGCGTCATCGGCGTGCCCGCACAGGCAAGTCTGGCCAACAAACAGGCGTTGATGGATGCGGCATCGGAATCGCTCGACGCGGTCATGATCGTCAGCGAGCCGTTCGCCGTGGCTTATGCGTTGAATAAATTGTTCAATTCGCTGATCATCGATATCGGCGCGGGGACGGTCGATCTCTGCCGGGTACATGGTACCATCCCCACCGAGGACGATCAGCGCACCACCTTCAAAGCGGGCGACCACATCGACAATTTCCTCATGCAACTCGTCGAAGGCAAATACGACGGTGCGCAACTGACCAAGAACATGGTGCGGCTCTGGAAGGAGGAGCACGGGTTCGTGCTCTCGGCCAAGAAGGCGGTCTCCGTCGAAGCACCCATCAACGGTGTGCCCACCACCATCGACATTACTACCGAGATGAAGAAGGCCTGCGAAGATATCGTCCCGGACATCCTCGGCGCCATCCGCGAGCTGGTCGCATCGTACCATCCCGAGTTCCAGCAGGACATCAGGAACAATATCGTGCTCGCCGGTGGGTGTTCGCAGGTCGCAGATCTCGGTAAGCTCATCGAAGAGGGGCTCTCATCGCTTGGCGGTGGCAAGGTTGCCGCGGTTGACGACCCGATCTACGCCGGTGCCGACGGCTCGCTCAAACTCGCCCAGGACATGCCGGTCAACTATTGGCAACAGCTGGGTTGAAACCACATTCAGAGGTAGACGAAGCGAACCTGTTTCGCACTCATCGCACACCGCTCGTGTCACAGTTGTATCGCTCGCTGAGATCTGAGACCCCCCTCCACCACCGACGATCGACAATTAGGAGCGAACGATCGGTCGTTTGCGACGGAAGCGGTATATTGAAATATAAGCGACCAACAATAACCTCATACCCGATGAACTGGACGCGATGCGTCGAAACGGGTATTCGTTTGGAACAACAGGAGGTCCACCTTTGAAACTGCCCCGCGGCAAGATAACCTCGACCCATTCTGGCGGGCTGGAACATTTTCAGCCGTTGATCGCAGACCTCCAGTCCGACGAATTCAGCGGCTATATGAAGATCGCAAAAGATCGCGACAACGGTACCGCCACGGGCCATGTGATCCTCCGCGATGGTGACCCGGTCGGCTGTATCCACAGCTACGAGGGAGATCGTTTCGGTACCGAAGCGATCAACAATATCGCGCTGGATGTCCAGGATCAATCGTGCAAGATCAGCATCCACAAGCTCGATCCCAGTATGATATTGAGTTTCTATCCCGAACTCAAGGTCGACGACTTTCTCAACCAGTTCGCGCGCGCGACCAGTGCCGAAGCACCCGAGCCGAGCGCGTCGGAGGAGGAGGGAGCTGTCGAGGAAGCGGTGGAAGAGGAGCGCCGTGTTGAACCCGAAACTGAAACTGAAACTGAAACTGTGACCGAAGCCGGAACCGAGATCGAGATCGAGATCGAGCAGGAACCGCAACCGGAACCGGTGCCAGCGCCGGCTGATGCGGCCGAAGTGTCCGGTGAAGATGAGGGCGCCGTGGAGCAACCGGCACCGGAACAACAAGAAGCGGTGGTTGCGAAAGAGGCTGCCGGAGCTGCTGGTGAACCCGACGGTACGACGCCCTCACCCACACCTCCATCTACACCGACCACACCGACCCCGGAGGCGACCCCGCCCGCACCTGCATCGGGCACAACGGATGGAGCGGGCGCGGCAACTGCTTCTCAGGACGCTGACTCGGCAGCGCCTGAAAAACGGACGCGCGAACGGATCGAGACCTCGGCCTTGAACCCGGATTTTACTTTCGAGAATTTCATCGTCGGCGATAATAATCGTTTCACCCATGCTGCCGCACGCGCCGTGGCGGAGACACCGTCCGATGCGTACAATCCGCTTTTCATCTACGGCGGCGTCGGGCTGGGCAAGACACATCTGCTCACCGCGATCGGCAACTACATCCTCAAGCGCGACCCGACCATGCGCATCGTCTATGTCACTTCCGAGAAATTCATGAACGAGTTGATCAACTCGATACGGTACGACGAGATCAACGAGTTCCGCGCGCGCTATCGCACCGTCGATGTGCTCCTCATCGACGACATCCAGTTCCTCGCAGGGAAGGAATCGACCCAGGAAGAGTTCTTTCACACTTTCAACGCGCTCTACAACGAGCATAAGCAGATCGTGATCACCTCCGATCGGCTGCCGAAAGATATCACCACCCTGGAGGACCGCCTCAGATCGCGGTTCGAGGGCGGGTTGATCACCGACATGCAGCCCCCGAATTTGGAAACGCGCGCTGCGATCCTTCGCAAAAAGATCGCGGCGGAGAATATCGATATCCCCAACGAGATCACAAAATTCATCGCGGAACATGTATGCTCCAATATCCGCGAGCTCGAAGGATCGCTGACGAAGGTGATCGCGTATGCGGAGCTCACCAATGCGGAGATCACCATGGATCTTGCGCAGCATGTGCTCCGCGACATTCTCGAGGACGAGGAGCAAAAACGGATCGAGCAGGAGACGAGCACGCGCCAGCAGTCTGCCAAACATGCACGCGAGGACGAGGAGATATTCCAAAGCCTCAAATTGGGGCGCAGCTATCTTGTCGAGGAGGAACGACCCGATCTCAGCTTCAAACTGCTCGAATATGGCGCCGAGGGTGAGTGGAACCTCTTCTGTATCGCACGGACCAACCCGCGTCAGATCCGTGACAGTTATGCGCTGGAAGAGGCGCCGATATACTGGCTCACCGATCGCGATTCTGAGAAGGAGCAAACCATCACACCCTCGCTCGAGAGTATTATCTATTATATCCAGGAGACGATCGACGAGACGCCGAATATCATCGTAATGATCGAGGGGCTCGAGTTCCTCATCGACAACAACGGCTTCAACCCGGTGATCCGGTTCCTCCGCCAGTTGATCGACGATATCTCCGAACGGGACGCCATCCTCCTCATTCCGATATCGCCGTATGTCCTCGACGACCAGGAACTAAAAAGTCTCGAGCGGGAGATGATCCCGATCACGAAAGCGATCTCACGGGCAAGTTCGAGTAAATCGTTTGCACAGGCGTTCTCGTCGCTCGAACCGCAATAGAGCGAGAGCCAGGCACACCCACGATGTCGCTTCACTCTCAGAAAACGGCAGTATCACGAAGGGGGGGGAGGGGAACAGGGGAACGGGGGAACGGGGG
>CAZSUE010000340.1:0-5795 GCA_964609045.1 uncultured archaeon
GCGGGAGAAGACCCCTTCGCTCGAGATCGCGGATAATGTGCTTCTCCTCATCGCGAACCAGGCGGAATCCGTGCGGGAGATCAAGGGCATCCTCAATACCGTGATCCTCCGGCACCGGTCGTTCGATTGCGAAGTGACCGATGTGCTCGCCGAGGCGGTGATCAAAGAGGTGATGGGGGAAGTCAAGCGCGATATCGCGCGCAAGAGCGATACGAGAGATGGCGACGAGGTGCGGGGTCTCGATATCGACGCAGTGATCAAGAATCTTGAGAAAGGGCTGAAAAGCGATAAGAAGCGGGTCGAAAAGACCCGGGAGCCGGTGGAAACGGCACCGGAGCCCGATTTCGTCATCGATGCGATAAGCTGTCCACGATGTGGCAACTATATCTCTATCGAGTACTCCACAGCGCCTCACGTCGAGATCGTATGTCCACGGTGCGGCGTGAAGGGCGAGGTCTGGAATCCCAATGCGGCGGCACCGGAAGAAAAGGAATATCGCAATATCACCAGTATGTTCTGTCCGAAATGTAAACACCCGATCTCGGTGGCAAAATCCACCGCTTCGCGCATCTTCATCGAGTGCGAGACGTGCGGCGCGAAGGGAACGGTGAAGAATCCGAATTATATCCCAAATTCGTAACGGACCATGCGGGACCGTGATCGCGAATGATCCATTGCGATCGGTGTGGAAAGGAGCTCGAAGACGAGGCGCGGTTCTGTTCGAACTGTGGTACCAAGCTCAAGCGTAACGAGGGCGTGGCAAAGCGGTTCATCGTCACCGAGCAAGTCACCTGTGCCGCCTGCGAGGAGCCGATCGAGCCGCAGACGGGGGCGCAAAGCCCGCTGGAGCGGATCAATGCGGTACAATGCGCCTGCGGGAGGATCTATCACGAGGGGTGTGCCTCCGCCTATAAGGTGTGCGTCGATATCGGTTGCGGGCGGCCGATCGAGCTTGCGACGAACCCGTATATCAAGCTCCGGAAGATCAAGCGATGTTTGGTCTGTAGAGGCGATATCAAACCCGAGGACCCGCTCGCCCAGTGCATGAACGGCCATACCTTTCACGAGCCCTGTGCGGCGCGTATCGGACATTGTCCCATCTGCTCCGAGTCGCTCCAGCAGATCCAGTCCCGGCTCGAGTACCTCCATACGGAGGGGTATAAGACACCGGGGCTCGAGGAGCTGCTGATCATCTTCCAGAGCGATATCGAGGGGATCTCGCGCGAGATCGACCAGTTCGAGCGCAAGATCACGCGGTTGCGCGAGATCGAGAACTCGCTTACCTCGTTAGATACCACCGGCGCGGAGGAGTATGTGTACCAGATACAGCGCCACCTCCATGATCCCACCATGCTCGACGAGATCGAGCAATGGTATAAGGTCCTCATCGGGAGCATGGTTGAGGAGCGTGAGACGAAGGCGGTGGACCGGATCGGACAAGGACTGATCAACGGTCACGGCAAGCTCCTCCAAGCTGCTAAAAAAGGTGCCGGCGCCGCCGGCGCGGAGCAAGATGAGACCGAGCGTATGATCGAGGAGCATCCGCTTCCGTCTCAAGCGCGAGCGATGACCTTCGATACCTTTATTCAAGATGCGAATAACCGACAAGGGTTCACCGCCGCGCAGCAGGTAGCCTCCGATCCGGGCTCGATCAACCCGCTCTTCCTCTACGGCGGGTCGGGGCTGGGCAAGACGCATCTCATGTTCGCCACCGCCAACGAGCTCAAGGATACCCGACCACGATTCAATGTCATGTATCTCGGGACCGGTCCGTTCAAGTACGATTACGAGGTGGCGAAGGACGAGGGCGCAGCGTCGGTGCGGAAGCTCGTGCAGCAATATTCGCGTGCGAACATGCTATTGATGGACGACATCCAGTTCGTTGGCGATGACGACGAGGTCCAGGCCGCGGTGTTCCAGATCTTCGAGAATCTCCAATTGCGCGGTGACCAGATCATCATGACGAGCGATTGCCCCCCCGCGCAGATCGAGGCGCTTCATAGCCGCCTCCGCACACGGTTCGCTGCTGGGCTCACCACCGAGCTGAAGCCGCCGAATTTGAAGACGAAGCATATGATCCTCAAGCGCGAGTACGAGCGCGAGCGCGAGAAGACGCCCTCGCTCGAGATCGCCGATAATGTGCTCCTCCTCATCGCGAACCAGGCGGAGTCGGTACGCGAGATCAAGGGCATCCTCAATACCGTGATCCTTCGGCATAGGACCTTCGATTGCGAAGTGACCGATGTCCTCGCCGAGGCAGTGATCAAAGAGGTGATGGGCGAGGTGACGCGCGGGATCATTCGCAAGGGCGATAAAAGGAAACGGCTCGAAGCGGTTCGGAGCATGGATATGGATCGGGTCATCGAGCAGCTCGAGGAGGGGGTCGAGGTCGAGGTGGAGAAGAAGGAGCCGGCGGACGAGCTGTTCAAGGGGCTCGACGGAGTGGATTACGAGCTGAGGGGCGAGGATGTGGAAGGGGGCGCCGTGGGGGAGGACGAGATTGATCTCGATCTCGGGTTCGACGATTCGGATTTTGAAACCGAAGAGGAGCTGATGTTCGTTATCGAGACGGTGAGCTGTCCACGGTGCGGGAACGATATCGCAGTGGAGTATTCCGAAGCGGCGCATATCCCGATCGCGTGCCAACGCTGCGGCGTGAAAGGCGAGGTCTCGAACCCGAACGCGAAGCACTCGGACGACGAAGACTATCGCAATATCACCAGTATGTCCTGCCCGAAGTGTAAGAAACCGCTGCCGGTACCGAAATCAAAAGCCTCGAGGGTGTATGTGGAGTGTTCCCATTGTGGTGCGAAAGGGACGCTGAAGAATCCGAATTTTATTGGGTAGGGGATAGGTTATGGGGCGGGATCGGGGGTAGGGTTACCGGAGAGACCGTAGCGTCGAATCGATGGGCATTACATTAAAATGAGAGGTTCGCGTTAGGAAAGCATGCACATTCTCCGTTGGCTCAGGCCTCGCGTATGGTGGGTTACACGAACGGGGATGGTGTCGTGGTGAAGGCATTTTCATCGAGACCGAGAGCGCGCTTTACGAGGAACTGATGGCGTTCTGTACCACCCTCTCCACCAGCCTCGAATGCCGCTGATCCAATATCCAATAGAAGAAAGATAGCGAACGAGTAGAATAGAATAGAACAGAATAGAATGAGTGACGAGCGTGATAATGATGAATTACGACCATTTCTTCGGATGCCTTCGGATATTGAACGCCGACCCCACCATCCTCGATGGTGTGGACCAGACGACCGCCGCGATGTTGATCGAAAGATTAGAGGATATCAAGACCTCGTTGGACGACCCGCTGGAGGAGCTCGACTTGCTCATCGAACGCTTCATGACGGTCTGGTCCCAGCAGGACGCGCTCCCCGCGCCGGATGCGCCGCCCGATTTCCGGGGCATGTTCCCCAAGAGCGAGACGGTCCCGCCACGGATGGTGCTGAGCGACGCGGTGCTCATGACGCTGCAACGGTTGGAGATGTAGGGGGGATGCGGGATGGGAGATTGGGAATGCGGATAAGAACGATGGGTGCGGCAACAATATGGTCTCTCGAAAATATGGTTCCCGCAGTCCAGATAAGTTGTGCATATAACATTCCCACATGCGCAACCTTCCATGGAAGCCTCGAGCATGGGTGAACAACCGAATATCGAACATGGAAAATGGACTATGAGGCCCCTTCCAATTGTGGAGGAGATGATACATGCCGCAAATACTGATGATAAGCTCGGCGCATTTCAACCACAAGCCAAGCCAGTCGCCTTTGTAGTGGGAAAATTCCATGAGTTGGTCAAAACCCAACCCAAGTCATGCTGGAGTAAACATAACAATCCCATCCAGTGAAACGGGATTCGTCACATATTGTAATCGTCGCGCGCCTTCGTTCAGCCGCCAGACCGCTACACAACAGAGAAGAAGTTCCGCGCATTTCAGAACGAGGCTCACATTCGGCTCGTGCACCCGCGTCACAATGGTACTTGTTGATTTCATTGAGAAGTTCTCATGTTCTTGTTAATGGATGGGTTAGAATCTTTCGTTCTATCCATTCATAATCGTCTAAGGTCAGGGGGATTGCTCGTTGACCAAGATGACGAAGAGCTGAGAATCTGCTGTCCTCATCCGTCCATTTCTTTATTTTACGCTTTAAGGTACTCTCCTTAATACCATTTTCTTCAGCGATCCGCTTTAAATCCTCGCCGAAATAGCCGCCATTTTCAGCTTGACAGGCGTTTCATTCGTTGAAAAAGGTTGTTAAAGAGAGTCTCATGTGCCCGGAATGGGTTTCATAGGTATGAAATGTCCGACTCGTGGAAAAATCCCACTACAAATGCTATTCTGATAAAAAGGAGGGCCTGACCGGGTTCATCGCAGAGCAGATGGATTCGATACGCTACTGCGCCACTGCCTTCGAGAAGGTGGTGGAGGTGCGCACGCCCATTGTGAACCAGAACTATATCGTCAAACAGATGGATGTCTTCGACGATAAAGAGGCGGCAAAGATCATTGCCGAATCGCGGGTGGATATCGCGCAGATAAAAGAGGATGGAAAGCTCGACCAACTCTATTTCGATGCAAAGAAACGATTGATCATGGGATCTGACACCGCAAGCAGCGCTCAGCGAACGACGGCGAAGAAGAACAAGCGGCCGAAAGTGAAGTAACACACGGAAACTCTTCGTGGTGGAAGCGATGGCGAAGCAACGAACGATCAAACCTCAGCAGTGGAACCGAACGAACGGCACGCACTCCGAGCTTCAGAAACAGCTTGCAATGCAACAAGCCGCCTTCGAAGCCCGATTGCAGCGCGAGTACCAGCGATACGAGGACGAAGTTGCTAGACAAATGGCGCTTCTCGAACAACTGGATGAAGCGATCGAAACGAACAAAGAGTCCGGAAGCTGGTCTGAGCGTGAGCGGAAGCTCAAACTGCTCGAACGCGCGCGCACTGAGATGGAACTCCAACGCAAACAACGGGAAGCAGATCGGTATCGCCAGAAGATGCAGCGCGAGCGCGAAGCGTTCAACCGCAAGCAAGAAAAGCGTCTCCAAGCGGTCCAAAGCGAAATTGAAACCGAGCGGATCGAACTGGCGAAGGTACGTGCGAAGGTCAAGCTCGAACTCGAGCGCGAGCTGGCGACGCATCGGCACGAACTTGAGAAGATGCGGCTGGGTGCACAATTACGACGCGCTAGCCAATCGATGGCAATGGTCCAACGCCGTATAGAGGAATTTCAACAGCGACTCTCGCAACCCGATCCCATTCCCATTACCGTAGCAAAGAAGTTTCTCCGCACGATCACGGACGATATCCGCCACGCCATCGCCCCGCACCTTACCGCCGCGGAGCGCGACGAGACCGAGCAGTTCCGGCAATGGCTGCTCGGGTTCGTCGAAATCGAGGACGGCTTCATCGAACACCAGAGCCCGCTCCATCGAGAGCTCTATGCGTTCTGTAATGTCCTCCGCCGGAGCGAAAGAGAAGGTAGCGAATAAAGAATGAGTGAGCCATTGATCGATCGAGCGATACAGGATCGCACGAACAATATCTACCCGTCCATGAAACCACATTGGCGCGGTATGTACCCATCGAGAGGACCGGTCGGCCGAACAGGGAGACCCTGATGTGATCACACATCGAGACGCGATTTACGATCGGTGATGATCCATAGAACGCAATGTGGGCGCACGATCCGATATTGTGCACCGGCCTCAGCAACTGCCCACCGCCCACCACCCCCCCCCCCACCCCGCCCCCCCCCCCCCCCCCCCCCCCCCCC
>CAZSUE010000341.1:0-5790 GCA_964609045.1 uncultured archaeon
AGGATCCCGATAACGAACTTATATCGCTCGTCGTGTCCGCCAGAATCAGACTATTGTAGGATTGAAAGCAATCTTTACGCAGGCGGCGCGCTACCGGCTATTTTGCCAGAATCAGACTATTGTAGGATTGAAAGCCGTCCGCACGGTATGCTTGCCATAGGATTTTTCCGCGCCAGAATCAGACTATTGTAGGATTGAAAGCGACGCGCTCGATACGCGTGGGCCATCGTCGATCGCGCCAGAATCAGACTATTGTAGGACTGGATGTTGGAGTCGCTCATCGAACTTTCAAATAGGGATATATGACTGGCGAGTCAGAGATCATCTAATAAGGGTCAAAGGACCAAGTGCCAGAAGATAGAGTCGAAACATCGATGATGTGGAGTTTCGATGTGATCTGATCATAATTCGAATATGGACTGAGGCGTTGATGTCCGACACGGGACATCACAGAAGGATGGTATTCGCAGAATTGGTCTTATGAGACACTCTCAAACGCAGAAAAAGAGTGTCCCGTGGTCTGACGCGATGCGCACCGGGATATGACGGGACACTGTTCCTGCAGAATGAAATGAAAGACTGAAAAAAATCTATGGGATAGATGCCTTCTTTGCTTGAAAGGAGGATCGTGAAGCACTTTCCGTTCCAGATATGGCAAATGAAAAAGTAATGGCCGTAGTGTAGGTGTGGGTGTGGGGAGGTGGGCCGGCCCAAAAGCCAAAAGCCAGCGCCCCACATTTCCATACGATCTCAATTCTTCCCTTTCTCGATCAGCCCCATGAGCAGCATCCCGGCGAGGACCACGCGGCGGTCGTACTGCTGCGGGATGCGCGATGCATCCAATTCCCAGATGTCGCCGATCACTTTGAACTTCTGCACGATCTCAGCCACTTTCTGACCATGGAGTTCGAGCGCAACCTTCTCCGGGATCAGCCCGCTGAGATATTTACGTAAGAGTCCGCGCAGCGTGCCTTCCTTGATCTTGCCGATCTTCTGGCCCTGGGAGTCCAGGATCCGCCATTCGTCCACCCAATACTGGGATTTGAGCCCTTTGCGCTGCACCGCGCCGAGGTTGGTATTGGTATAGGTGTCGATCACATTGAAGGTGCCCCAAATATCGACCATCTGCGCCTGTTTGATCCGAAAGAGCTCTTGCGACTTCGATTCGTCCGAATAGATCCGGATATCCTCTTTCAACCGGAACTTCTTTTTCTTGCAAAACCCGAGGATACGCTCGTTGGCGTCCTCGATATAGTACTTCGCGCCGATAGACAGCACCTTCTTTCGGATCCGATAGAAGTTCTGGTACCATATCGCCGCCGGTTGTTGCTGTTGCGGCGGCATCTGCTGCTGTTGTTGCGGTATCTGTTGCGGCGGTTGCGGCGCCGGACCGCCCGCCGGTTGCTGGTACTGACCGCATTGTTGGCAGTACCATTGCTGCGCTTGCTGGTTAAAGGTCATCTCCGATCCGCAAGTGGTACAAAATGGCATCATTTCCACCTCTCCGAATGTGTGCGATGATCAACGATCGCTCGCAGCCTAATAGCGGCATCCTTTATTAACGTTGGCTGCGGCACGGCTCACCAAAGCGGTAGGGATAGTGGCGGGCGATGCGGCGGGAGAGCGGTGAAGATCCTCGACCGCTCCACCATCCCCTCGCACTCGCCTAAGCGCCCCCTCCACAACGCTCCACGGCAGCCGCCAAAACGATCTCCATTCGCAAAAACGGCGATAGAGCCAGAGCTTCCGTTAGAAGTATACGAGGTCCGGATGAACGAACTCGATCTTGACCGAGCCGTCGATGCAGCCCTCGGCGGTGGCGATGATCTCCGGGATCAATGTCTCGCGCACCGATTGGAGAGTGGTCCGCGCCACGCCGTTGACCGTTTTCACATTCCGCTCGAGGAGGATACCGCCGGTGGTCTCGAACGAGATCTCCTTCACCACATCGGTCAACAAATTGCCGGTATGGTCGCGGATATTGGCGGTGATCGTTGCGCGCGATTCGCCGTCGGCGGGAATTTCGGGCACACCGTCGTTGTCATGATCTGGTGCGTCGGTCGAGAGCTCGATGCGTGGTTTGGGCGGTTTCTTTTCGATCCCTACCGGGTTGCCGCGTTTATCGAACTTGAGTTGGAATTTATAGATCTCATTTGCGACCGAGAGATCGTCGGGCGCCACATATGTACCGATATTGGGTATCAGTTTTTTGAGCGTCGAGCGTTTACTCGGTTGCTGGATGCGCCCCGAGCTGTCGTTGATGATCATCGAGAGGCCTTTGATCTTTTTTGAGCGTGTATCGTAAATAATTAGCATACCAACACCGTCCCCATCTCATAAGCTGAATAATAGATAATTAATCGTGATGACATTTTCATTTCGATCCGATCGATCAGAGCGAGCGATGACCGGTTAGAGCACCCCAATGGCGAGCCAGCTCACAATGCCTTCGTCCTTGCCGTCTTCGGATTGGGCATAGACACTGAACCCTTCCGAAGAGATATCGTGCGCAAAAGAACGCATACGCTTATCGCTGACCGGTTCGTCGATGGTCCCGAGCAAACTGATAACGACATGCGGCGTGACCGCCCAATCCAGTGTGACATACATCCCGTGCGAGATCAGCCCCGATGCAACGACCATACCGCTTTTCTTGCCCACTTCCTTGAGCTCTTTTGCCAGCGTTTCGAGGTCTTCTTTGATCTCGGTCTGCATATCGTTCCAGTCTTCTGCCAGGATCAGTTCGCCCGGTTTGCGGACCTTGGGGACGAACTTGGACTCGACCGCTCCCTTCTGCACGATTTTTGGCTTAACTTTAATTGCTCCCATGAATGATCACCTCAATGTTAGAATGATATCCGCCAAATAAGACTTAGGGTCAATTTATCCGTTTTATGGATCTCGGGGAATACGACACGGTTATACATTGTCCCCTCTTTATTGGCGTTGAATATTCCCGCCTCGGTGAGTGTCCCGTTCGCGTCACCATAGCCAAAGGTCGATGAGAGCGTCACCACCGCGTCGGAACCGTCGGTCAGTTCCAGCCAATCGGTCGGTTCCGGCAGTTCGTCGGCGAGGAATTCGGCATGGACCAGTTCCGATTCGTTATTGATCGCTTCGGGGAGATAGATCGGTTCTTCGGGGTTCATATTCATATCCTTGTATTCTTCGATCGATTCTTCGCCGACATTGATATCGTAGATCTGGACGCGGACGGTGTCTTTCGCACCGCGTGAGACCTTTACTGCGATATCGTTGCCCTTCGTCCCCGGGCGGTTCGAGGTGAATTTGAGCACATCGGTCCCCTTTTCGCTTACGAGGATGATCGACGCGCAGCTCTCTTCGACGAGCATGTTCTTATCGAACGGTCGTCGCGGCGCGAGTTCGGACCCCAATTTCGTATCCTGCGGCGAAGGAGGTGTTTTTCCCGTCCCCACCGCCATATGCGACACTGCTTGTTTTTCGGTACCTCGAAAGAGATTTGCTACGAGCGATTTGCCCATCGAAGTGATCAGATTCTTCATCTTCTTACGATCGACGATGGTACCGTCCTTGTCCCGTAAAATGATCTCCACTTTGCCAGATAATTTTTGCCTCTCACACGAACGCATAGAATCGACCCATGTTGATAGAATTATTTAAAGAGAACGATAGAGGACGCGGGATTGTATTGATATTCGGCTATATATCATTTATCTCGACCCATTCTTGCGACAGCTCTATTAAAGATGGCGGGATGCAGCACCAGAACGACCCCCCTCGCCCATTTTCGCAATAATAGAGCCTTTTGACGCGCTCTTGACGCGCGGCCGGTTTCAACCCAGTGCGGCGGTCATTTCAATAGGTACTTATGATATTTACGGGGCACTTGTGACGGATCGGCCTTCAGCGCTTTACCCGTGCCGCCGCATTTGAGACAACGCCCGTCGCCCTGGCACTTGGGACAGACACCGGTCCCCTCACAGAACGCGCATTCCTTCGTCCCTTTACAGCGCACGCATTTGCCCGTCCCCTTACAGACGCGGCAGTTCGGGTCGTCGCCATTACAGCGATGGCAGAGCCCGGTTCCGTTACAGTTCATACAGCGTCCGCTGCCCTTGCACATATAGCATCGTCCAGTCGAACCGCACTCGTAGCATTTCCCGAACCCACCGCATGCCTCGCATCGCCCCTGCGAAACACGCACCCCCGCTCGCTTGAATGCCTCACCTGCCTCGCGCGTCATCTTGAGGTAGGTGGCGGCGATGCCTTTGAGCAGCCACGCTTCCTTATGCCCGATATTGAGCTTGAGCACCTCACTGAACTTCTTGAGCGCGGTCCGATAATCCCGCTTCTCCAGCGCATGGACACCGATACTGACGAGGTTCTCGATCCGTGTCTCTTTTGGAAGCTCTTTGTAGCAATTTGCACAATAGACATGACGGTCGTCGTTCTCGTGCTTGCAATACGGACAGACTTTCATCCGAAACCCCTGCGGGAATATATGAGGCGGGTTATGAACCTTATGGCGGGATGGCGGGATGGGGGGTCTATTCCATGACGCAACGCCCATGCGGCACGAAAGAGCACCATGAGGCGTACGCTACGAACGATGAGTGATCGTGGGAACCCCCGCGGCGCGTTTCAATTGGCATCGGCGCATATCGGTGCTGGGACCCAGATTTACATTGCCGGTGCAGAGTAGGAGTGTTGCCATCGCTATTGAAAAAGATATTTAGGGCGCCGGGTCTATCGTAGCAAATGAAATGAGGTGCGTTATATTGTTTCTTTCACTAAGCCATATCATCCGCTTTGTCGTTCGTCAATTTCCATTTTCAGATCGCCGGACCCGTACCCACATGATCGCTGTCGCGATCGTACTACTGACACTCACCGTCACACCATTTCTCTCGATCGTAGTCACGGACGCCCCACCCCTCGTCGCCGATCATGCAGAGGCGGAGCCGATGAGCCGCAACGACGGCGAAACGGCTCTAGCCGATGTCCCCACCTGGTACGAAGGCGAGCAGTGGGTCTACCATCTCGATGTGGAGCAAAGGATCGAAGACATCTACTTGAGCTATCGCGCCAACCTCACATATACGGTGGAGAGCGTGCTCTGGCAATCGAACGCCGAAACCGACCATCCCGATAATTTCGTCTATATCGTCACTTGCACCGGCCGTCAACGAGAGGAGACCACTGGCACGCTCGTAACCGAGTCCAACACCGACGCCACTGGGCTCACCGCCACGATCACCGATGTCACCATCGAGGGCGAGTACCGCTATTCCATCGACGATCTCTCACTCCGCTCGCGCGAGGTCACCACCACGATCATGGCGCTCGGGCCTAGTGGAAGCGCATTCGAGTTCGAGGCGGCGACCATCGTCATCGACGAGGTCTTCATCTACGACGGCGAGCACCTCAACGACCATGGCGACGAGGTCTACGATTTTCCGCTCGGCGGCACCGAAGGCTGGCTGAAGCGGTTCCAAGGCGAGGTGACGAAGACGATCACCTATCCAGAGGTGCTCTACGGCGGCGCGTTCACCACCGAGCGCAATAATTTCGTCAATAAGTCCTTCGATCTCACCCTCTCGGTCGAAGTGAAGCACCAGACCGTGGACCTCGAGCCCGGTGAGATGACGGATGTGTTCGAGGTGCGACAGCACGGTGGGTACATTCGAGAGGACGGGTTCGACCGGTACGCATTCAGCCCCACCCATCGCAATACCCTCTCGCATCATCAACAGCTCATCGCCACCGATCCCGACACCACCGATCCCGACGATGTGATCCTCAATCGCT
>CAZSUE010000342.1:0-5786 GCA_964609045.1 uncultured archaeon
CACCCTTAGCACTTCACCCTTCACCCTTAGCACTTCACCCTTCACCCTTCACCCTTCACCCTTTACCCTCCCCCACACCCCACGGAGAACGAACACCATGCTGGTCAATCACCTCCTCAAGAACCGCTATATCGATTCTGTCGTGCTCATGAGCATCGGCACGCGACTGGAGACGCACGTCGCCGTCCACGAAGCGTCGCTGATGATGGGCACCGAGCCGAACCGGCAGCTCCTGTCCGAACTCGACCTCTTGACCGACGCTGGCCGTGACGCCGGCCCTAACGACTGCATCGTCGCGCTAAAGCTCGACCCCGACGATCGCGACCCCGACGAGCTCCTGGCAGAAGTTCTTGAAAAACTCGAGGACCTCTTCGCCGAGGCCGCTGCAGGGAGCGCCGGCGACGAACGCGCCTATCAGCCGCATCGCATCGCCACGGCGTTGCGACACTATCCCGGCGCCAACCTCGCGTTGATCTCCGTCCCGGGCCAATATGCACGGTGGGAGGCGGAGCGCGCAATGGCCTACGGGCTCCATGTCATGATCTTTAGCGATAATGTTCCCATCGAGGACGAGATCGCGCTCAAACGCGACGCACGCCGCCGCGGGCTCCTCCTCATGGGACCCGATTGTGGCACGGCGATCATCGGCGGTGCCGGACTGGGGTTCGCCAACGCCGTGCGCAGCGGCACCGTCGGTGTGGTCGGTGCGGCGGGCACCGGCGTGCAAGCGATCACCAGCGCGGTCCACCGTCGCGGCTGCGGCATCAGTCAGGCCGTCGGCGTGGGCGGGCGCGACCTCAGCGCCGAGATCGGCGGCATGAGCATGCTGGCAGGCATCGATGTCCTCGAGAGCGATCCAAATACCGCCGTGATCGTCATCGTATCGAAACCGCCCGATGCAGAGGTGGCGCTCCGGGTCCTCGACCGCGTTGCGAGTTGCGCGAAACCGGTGGTGGTGAACTTTGTCGGCGGCGACCCCGCCCCTGCGCGGGACCGCGACCTCTTTTTCGCCGCGGGGCTGGACGATGCCGCCGCACTCGCCGTGGCGCTCGTCGAAGGCGCCGCGCGCGACGAGATCGCCGCCCGCCTCGCAGAAGGCCCGCTCGCACCGCGATTGGAAGAGCGCGCCGCAAGCGAGGCCGCCACCCTCGACGATGCGCAGCGCTCTATCCGCGGGCTCTATGCCGGTGGCACGCTCTGCGACGAGGCCCAGATCATCCTCGACAAGGCGCTCCATGGAGTGCGATCCAATATCCCGGTGCACGGCACCGGCGTCCTCCCATTGGACGATCGCAATCAGAGTGTGGGCCACACGATCACCGATATGGGCGATGACGCGTTCACGCGCGGCCGACCGCATCCTATGATCGACGCGACGCAGCGCTGCGAGCGGCTCCTCGACGAAGCACGCGACCCGTCCACGGCGGTGATCCTCTTCGATGTCGTGCTTGGCTACGGGGCGGAAGCGGACCCCTCGGCGCCACTGGCCGAGACGATCAATGCGGCCAACGCTATCGCCGCAGAGGACGGCCGGCGGCTCGTCTATGTCGCCACGCTCCTCGGCACCGACGAAGACCCGCAAGAATACGACATCCAGCGCGGCGCGCTCGAGGCCGAGGGCGTCCATGTCTTCGATTCGCACGCCGCCGCGGTACGCTTCGCGGCCGCAGTGGCGTCGCGGGGTGAGGCGCGATCCGAGACCGCGCCGCTGGTCCTCCCGCCGCCACCGCGATGGGCGAAACCGCCACGATCGGTGGAAGCGGTAACGCTCCCAGCACCGCTCGAGGCGATCCTCCACGCGGAGGTCTCGGTGGTCAATATCGGGCTCCAGCGGTTCACCGATGCACTGCAGGAGCAAAAACGGCCCGTGGTGCAGCTCGATTGGCGACCGCCCGCCGCGGGCGACCCCGCCCTCCTCGCGCTGTTACGGAGGCTGCTGTGAGCGACATAGTCGCAGCGTGGCAAGCGTCCATCTCTCTGACCAGATCCAAAGTCCAGACCGGACGCTCTAGATCAATATCGTTCATTATCATCATGCTACGAACGCAACAGGCACGAAGGTGGAATACAAATGACAGATCTTAACGAACGGATCGAACAAGCAAATAATACGGCGCTGGAACGACTCGTCAGCGCCGAACCCGTCCTGATCGATATTAAGCCCGCGCGCGAGGTGGTCCCCGACCTCGACGAGAAGATGATCCTCCATGCCGGGCCGCCGGTGAACTGGGAGGATATGTGCGGACCGGTGCGTGGCGCGGTCATGGGCGCGCTCATCTACGAAGGGCTCGCGGAGGATGCGGACGAGGCGGCTGCACTTGCCGCCAGTGGTGAGATCACCTTCGACCCCTGCCATCACCATCGTGCCGTGGGACCCATGGCGGGCGTCCTCTCGCCGTCGATGTGGGTCTTTTGCGTCGAGAATATGAAGCACGACAATACCGCCTATTGCACGCTCAACGAAGGGCTCGGGAAGGTCCTCCGGTTCGGCGCATACGACGACGCAGTGATCACGCGTCTCCACTGGATGGAGCGGACCCTCGCCCCCGTGCTCGCCGATGCGGTACGACGCGCAGACGGCATCAATGTCAAGAGTCTCACGTCGCAGGCGCTGCTCATGGGTGACGAGTGCCACAACCGGAATGTGGCCGCCACCTCGCTCCTCCTCAAAGAGCTCACACCGCACCTCCTCGACTCCGACCTCTCCAAAGCACAGATCAAAGAGATCTTCGCCTTCATCGCCGGCAATGTCCATTTCTACCTCAACCTCTCCATGGCCGCATGCAAGGCCGCCGCCGATACGATCCACGGGCTCGAATACTCCACGGTGATGACGGCCATGGCGCGAAACGGGACCGAGATCGGGATCCGCGTCGCCGGGCTGGACGATGCGTGGTTCACCGCACCGGCGGGCGAGCCCGACGGGCTCTATTTCGCCGGGTTCAGCGCCGAGGACGCCAACCCCGACCTCGGCGATTCGACGATATCCGAGACCGCGGGCGTCGGCGCGGCGGCCATGGCCTCGGCACCGGCCATCGTGAAGTTCGTCGGCGGTACCGCGCAGGATGCGATCGAATACACGCGTGAGATGTACGAGATCACCGTCGGCCGGCATCGCGATTTCCAGATACCCACGCTCGATTTTGCGGGAACGCCCATCGGCGTGGATATCCGGTATGTCGTCGAGCGACAGCTCTCGCCCATCATCAACACCGGCATCGCCCATCGCGAACCGGGGATCGGGCAGGTGGGCGCCGGGCTCCTCTATGCACCGATGAAATGCTTCGAAGAGGCGCTCATCGCGTTCGGCCAGCGGTACGGCGCAATGGAGGAGTGAGCCCCATTGACCGCCATGATCGAGAACAACGACGCCGACACTAATTACCGAAACACAGAAACACTAAAATACTAAGATACTAAAATACTAACGGATGTGGAGTTGATACGATCACACGCTGTTCATACGCTGGTAAGGGCTATGCGGGCCAATATCTCCGGGTCGACCTTTCCAGCGGCGCCATCGAGACCGTCCCTCTCCCCGACGAGCTCGTCGAGAACTATCTCGGAGGGAACGGATGGGGGGCCAAGCTCTTATGGGACGAGGTGCCGCCGGAGATCGACGCACTGGCGCCGGAGAACCTCCTCATATTCGCCACCGGACCGCTCACCGGCACACGCTGGCCCTCCTGCGGTCGCCTCGAGGTGATCGCGAAATCGCCACTCACCGACGCCTACGGCGATGCCAACGCCGGCGGCCATTTCACACCGCAACTGCGCTTTGCAGGCTACGACATGGTGGTGTTCACCGGTCGTGCCACCGAGCCTGTCTATCTCTGGATCGACGACGACAATGTCGAGCTTTGCGACGCCGCGCCCATCTGGGGGCTCGATACGCTGGAGACGGAAGCGAAACTGCGTGAGGTCCACGACGACACCGCGCTCAAGGTCGCCGCCATCGGGCCCGCGGGTGAGCACTGCGTTCGGTTCGCCTCTATCCAGGTGACGCGCGGTCGGTCCGTGGCGCGGGCGGGCATGGGCGCGGTGATGGGAAGTAAGCGCCTCAAAGCGCTGGCTGTGCGTGGCACGAGCGATGCGACGGTCCATGCACCGAACGAATTCAACGCCGTGGCGAAAAGCGCGATGAAGAAGATCCTCGCAGACGAGTTCACGCCCGGAGAGCATAAGTATGGCACGCCGCAGCTGGTCAATATCGTCAACGAGGTGGGGCGGTTCCCGACCAAGAATATGCAGCAGGGCCATTTCGACGAGGCCGACGCCATCAGCGGCGAGACGCTGCACGAGAAATATTTCGTCAAGCATCTCTCATGCTATCGCTGCCCTATCGCCTGCGATAAATTGTTCCGTATCGAAGAGGGCGAGTACGCCGGGCTCGAGACCACCAGCCTCGAGTACGAGACGCTCAGCTCGCTCGGGTCGAGATGTATGAACGCGAATCTCGGATCGATCATGCGCGCCAATGTGATCTGCGATACCCTTGGGATGGATACGATCTCCGCTGGCGGCGTGATCTCGTTCGCCATGGAGTGCTGGGACGAAGGTATCATCGGGCCGGAGGATACCGGCGGGCTCGACCTCGGCTGGGGGCGCGTGGAGGCGATCCTTTCCCTCCTCGAGGATATCGCCCACCGGCGCGGGTTCGGCGACCTCCTCGCCGAAGGGTCCACCCGCGCCGCCAAGAAGCTCGGGGAGGGCGCCGAGCGCTATGTCATGGCCATCAAAGGCGTGGAGATATCGGCGCAGGACGGGCGCGCGCAACAATCCATGGGACTGGCGCAGGCGACGAGCACGCGCGGTGCGGACCATCTCAAAGGGTTCCCCACCATCGACGAGACCGGCTATCCAGGCGCCGCCATCGAGCGCTACGGCGAGGAATATATGCCGGAGATCATCGACGGCACGCAGTGGAAGTACAAGGCCATGGTGGTCAAGGACGGCGAGGAGTTCTGTGCGGTGATCGATTCCATCGGCATCTGCAAGTTCGGGACCATGTTCCCGCCGGCGCTCTATTGGGCCGAACTCGCCGAAGCGCTGCATTATGCCACCGGACTCGAGCTCGATGCCGACAAGCTGAAAGAGATCGGTGAGCGGATCAATACCCTCCAGCGCTGCTATAACGCGCTGCATGGGCTGACCCGCGCCGACGACCGCCAGCCTGATCGTCTCCTCGAGGAGCCCTCGCCCTCCAAGCGTGCCAAGGGGCACGTGATCTATCTCGATAAAATGCTCGATGAATACTACGCGCTGCGCGGGTGGGACCCACAAACCGGTTGGCCGACGCGTGAGACGCTCGAAAGGCTCGACCTCGACTTTGCCGCCGAGCGACTCGAGATCGAGTGAGCGACCACAACGACAATGTCTGCGACGACGAGGTCGAGGTTGAGGATGAGGTTGAGGATGAGGTAGAGGATGAGGTAGAGGATGAGGTAGAGGATGAGGTAGAGGATGAGGAGAGCCGTGAAATTGAGGTCACAAAGAAGGAGGCTCAAAGTGCGATGAACACCGACGCTGAAAGTGAAGCGGTCGGAGACGGTGGTGGCGGGAGCGTGAGCGGCGCGATCGTCCTCCGTGTCCGATACTACTCGCTGCTGCGCGAAGCGGCGCGCACAGCGGCCGAAGAGGTCCGTATCGACCCCTCGTCGACAGTTAGCTTTGACGCGCTGCTCGATACGCTCTGTACGCGTCACGGTGATGCATTCACCGCGCTCGCCGGGCGCGGTAAGGATCGCCGGATACTCGTCGCCTATTTCGAGCATGAACCGCTCCAC
>CAZSUE010000343.1:0-4625 GCA_964609045.1 uncultured archaeon
GAGCGCTTTTTTGCGCGCCGGCGTGCGGTGCTTTTTGGCGCAAACGGCGCTATTTCTCTTATTTTGAACGTCGCCTGACGGATCCCGCGCATATCCTCTAACTGATGAGCGGTATTCACATTGTCGATTAAAGCGCTCCTACGGGCGCTCGCGCCCGTTTCCACGCCTATCGGCCTGATGCATAAACATTATGCAACAGCCGGATAGCTTGGTCCTCCTCAGAGCGCAGGGCCGCGCAGCCCACAAAATCCCTATCGTATGCAACAACCGGATACTCAGCAGCAGATAGATAGCATCGACAACGGCACTATTTAGTTAGTTGGTATGTGAGACTGACCGTGGCTGACCGAGAACGGCGGCGCGGCGAAATTCCTATATAGCATTTATCTGGAAAGGGCAAGTACTGGAGCGAAAAGCACCAATTATACAATGGGTTGCCGGTCAGCCTCCACCGTCAACCCATTTTGTTGTGGTGCCAGCGATTTTAGTGCTTAGTCTTTGTGGGCAAAATGTGTATTGTAGCCCGGTCGCGGCGTAATCCCCAGTCAGCCACATTTGATGGGGGTTAGGGTTGATAACGAGTATCTCACTCATCGTTGCCAGCGGCGCTCCCTGCCACTGAATGGCGATAGAGGTCAAACACCTCGCGCGTCGTGAGCTGTGGCGTGTACCCGAACTCCTCTTTCAGCGCGTCGTTCGCGAGTACCGGGCGGTACCGCAGGAAATTGACCTGTTCCGGACCGTATTGCGTCAGTCGGAACAGTTTGAGGAACCAGAGTCCGAACTTGACGAGCCAGACTGGTTTTGGGCGGTACGGTTTTTGGAGGATCGCTGCGATCTGCTCCATGGTCAAGGTCCCGTCCCCCGCAAGATTGAAGATGCCGTTCCTCGGCTCGTAGATGCTCTTGAGGATGCAGACCACCACATCGCGGTCCCAGATGAACACGAACGGGATGTCCGTACCCTTGAGTCCGATCACCGTCCGTTTTTCGAAGAGGTTGGTGATCTGGTTCGATACGTTCTCGCCGAGGATCGTCCCCGGCCGTAATATCAACTGCTCGAGCTCTGGATGCTCCGTCCGGTACTGCGCCAGCATCTCCTCCACCTGACGCTTATGGTCAGAGTAGGCGAACTCCTCGTTGCCGCGCAGTGGGTCGTCCTCTGAGAGCGGCCGCGGATTATCGGCGTGGTAGCCGTAGGCCGCGCCGCTGCTCGTCACAATGAGCTTCTCCACTCCCGACTTGAGGCACGATCCCACAACATTCTTGGTACCGAGCACATCCACGGAGTAGAGGAACTCGCGGGTCATCGATTTGCTCGGGGTCACGATGGACGCGAGATGGACCACGACATCGGGCCGGTAGCGCTCCATGAGGTTGCCCATCTCCTCCGAGCGTATATCGGCGGTCTCGTATGCAAACTGCGCGAATCGCTCCTCTTTTGGCACCGGCCGGATATCCACACCCACCACCGTATCGTCCGGCCGATCCATTCGTGCCAGTTGTCTGACCAATTCCCGTCCGATATATCCGCCGGCGCCGGTAATGAGGATCGAAACGGGCCTCTCTGGCGGATCGACATGCTCCCGTGGATCGATTTCCATAATGGTGCGTACCTCCAACCCCACCCAACGCGTCGGACCATGCTCATCCCGTGGTTGCCCGCCGCGCGGGTGTCCATCGTTACCCGTGGTGAAGACCACGATCATTTAAAATTATTGTCTCTCGATCGATCAAGCGCACTCAAGATTGGAGTTGGGATTGCGATTGGGCCGTGGCGAGCGTGGTGTCAGTGTCCGGTGCCGAGAGCCGATCGTACAGCACGACCATCCGTCGAGACCACTGTCGTGCGTCGATCGTGGCAAAAAGGCCCGCGGCTGCGGTACTCGCTGCCATGAGCAGGGCATGGTGCGCCTCCTCACCCATGGCTGCGCCGGGCTGAAGCGCGTCGAGGACGCCGACGACGATCTCTAACGCCACCGTCGGTTTATCGAAGCTGATCCCGGGCTGAAGCGCGGAGGCAATATCGAGCTCCTCCTCTCGCTTTTCTCCTTCAGCGCCCCGGCCGCCGCCACCTTCCTGGTCCAACCACAGGAGGTCGGAGAAATAGGCACAGACCGTGGTGAAGAGCTGTGCGAGTTCGAACGGGAGATGATGACCGTCCAACGCGCTGTACGCCTCGCGCAAACGATCCGATGCCAATGACCATTCTTCCTCGCCCAACGCGATGAGCGCGCGCGTGAGATGGAAGATCGAATAAGGGGCAGGCTCGGGCAGCGGCGCGCCGCTCTTTTTGGCATGTGCAAAACAATTGTGCGCTGTGGGTATGGAACCGATGAAGAGCGAGAGCCGCGCTGCATCGATGAGTCCGGTGATCAGCGGTCGCGAGGCGCGGAGTTTGCGCGCAAGCGCGACGGCACCATCGAGGTGCTCCAATGCTTTACCGTAGTCCCCGCCGCTCTGCGCGAGCTGTGCGAGCAGCCGGTGCGCTCGAAGCTGGCCGATGAGATTCCCGTTCTCGGTGACGATGGCGAGTACATGGCTCGCACGCTTCTTCGCCGCTGCGAACTCGCCGCGCCGATAGTGGAGCTTCGCGAGGTCCAGTGTGTTGAAGTATAGCTCTTCTCGCGCGTGTGCGTGCTGGAACTGTTCTTCGGCGAGGGCGAACTGTTTTTTCGCGCCGTCATATTCACCGCGTGCTATCAGGACGCGCCCCATGCCGCGTGTGGCCACGGCAACGAGCGCCTCCGATTCAGCGATCTCGCCGTAGCGTCGGCATTTCATATACCCCGGCCCGGCTCGAGGCCAGTCCGTCCGCTCGATGGACATCTCTGCAAGATGGGCGTGGATCCGTCCCACACCCTCTGCAATGGCGCTATTGAGTGCACTGGGCAGTTGACCGAGTGCAGTCTCGAAATGGCTCGTCGCCTCCTTCCATTCACCGAGGAGGTACCATGCCTCACCGATCTGTGCCTCCACCATGAACGACATCTCGCGATATTGGCCACGCTGCGGCGGCGGCACCTCCTCGTGGTCGATCTCCTCGAGCGTCTCGCTCGCGCTCTCCAGCTGCCGGATCATCGTATCATAGCGATACTTCGTCCGTGCCATCTCGGCGGCGCGAAAGAAATAGACGAGCGCGTTCTCGTACTCTTCACCGCGTTTGTAATGGTAGCCGATCAATGGCCAGACCGTATAGGCATCGGGCGGGTGGAGCTTCTCCATGGCGCGCCCGATCCGCTTGTGGATGATCCGTAGCTTCTGCGACGAGAGTCGCTGGTAGGTCACCTCACGGATCTGGACCTGCTGGAAACGGTACGATTTTTGTCGCGCCGAGATCTCCTCGATCAACCGTCGATGGACAAGCCGCTCGAGCGTCGTCGCGAGCCGTTCTTCGTCCACCGCGAGCGCAATACGGAGGAGATCGAAATCGAAGATCGTCCCGATCACCGACGCGAAATCGAGCACGCGCCGCGCGGCGCTATCCAGCCGCTCGATCTGGGGTAGGATCATATTCTCGATAGGCGCCGGGAGGCCGAGCGCGTTCAGGTCGGGCGGCGCCCCTTCGATGCGCCACTGGCCATCCGGGTCGCAGCGAAGATCGCCCTCCGCCTCGAGCATATCGAGGATCGCTTCGAGATAGAACGGGTTCCCACTCGACTGGATACTGATCTGTTGGAAGAACCGGCGCGAAAAGGTGCATTCGTACCGTTCGCGGACGAACGATGCTACTGACCGATAATCGAGCTGGCCCAGCTCGATCCTCTCCACCGCCCCCTCGCGGTCGAGCTGCCAGAGGAGATGTTTGAAGCCGCCGCGGCCGGGTCCACCCTCGCCATCGGCGCCCAGCTCGCTGGGGCGGTAGCTGAGGATGAAAAGGATCGGCTGCTTGCGCACGAACCGCGCGGTGTAGGATACGATGTCCATCGTCGGTTGGGTGGCGCAATGGATATCGTCGAGGAAGAAGAGTGTCGGCCGCGCCGCTGCGATATTTTGGAGATGCGCGATATAGGCGTCGTACCCGCCTTCGGTGGGGAAGAGGCGCTCCCGTAGCGGTCGGGCGGTCTTGGGCGGCGGTTCGAACGAGATCGCGGGGAAATGGCGTGAGAGCACAGCGAAATCGCGTTCCTCGAAGGCGCTCGGGTTCACCGGGATGAACACATTTGAGCCCGCGATCGAGGCTTGGTCACTGACCTTTTTTAGGAATTTGAGCACTTTTTCGAACCCGTTCTCGAGCACGAGGTATTCGACGCCGTCGAGGAGGACGAGGGCGCGCTTTCTATGGTGTATGAAATTCGATAGGAGGCGTGCGAACTCGAAATCAAGTCGCCGGGGTTCCACCGTCTCGACTTCGCTCTCCGCACTGGTGATCCATACGATCTTGGCTTCGTTCAGCGGGTACGGGTATCGTGCGCGGAGCTGTGCGGGCGACATGGTGGTGAAACAGAGCACTGGCATACCGCATTGGGCCGCACGCGCGACAACTTCGTAGAGTCGCTTTGGCGGTTGGTCCGCGACTAATGTTGTAGCACCCGGCTCCATGCGGTCGTATCCCTCTCGACCCGGACGCGGAAACGCAGCGGTGGGTTGCGCCACTCTTCCGAGCGCGCGCCGAGGATCATCTTC
>CAZSUE010000343.1:4635-5782 GCA_964609045.1 uncultured archaeon
CGTACGGCCAGCGCCAGATAGGGAATTCGCATCGGCGATGGTTGGTATCGGTGCTCCCGTCCTGGTCCGACTCATGCTCGTCTTCGTTCTCGTGCTCCAATGCGAGGGGTGGTAGGGTGAGCATCCGGGCCGACGATGCCGGGGGTGACTCGTCGAAAAAGGGCTCGAGTGCGGTGACGAACGGATGATAGGGGTCTGACCGTTTCTCTACGACACATTGACCGATGAGAACATTGTATTGTGTGCTATCCACCCTGGCACGCAGTTCCTCTGCGAGGCGCGTCTTCCCGATCCCGGGTTCGCCGGCGAGGAGGATGATGGTCCCTCGCCCCTCGTCGAGTTCACGAAGCGCTTCGAGCAATGTCGCGATCTCGTCCTCACGATCCACGAACGGCGAGTCCGGATCGATCTCATGGAGTGGCACGGCTATCAACTTGGGTATGTATCGAATCTGGTGGCGCATTTGGGACAGATCGAGGTATCGGCGTCCACGGCTGCACCGCAACTGGCACAGTAATAGGCCTCCTCACCAAAAACATTGCCGCATCGCGCGCATTTCGATTGTTCGACCCCGAGTGATTCGCCACAGAGCGTACAGCGGAACACGAGCCGTTTTTTCAGCATATAACCGCATGTGGGACAGAAGAGGAAGTTGGTCGTGAAAGCGTGATTGCAGTGAGGACAGAGATACCCTTCGGTCTCTTGTTTCGGTGTGAGGAGCCATTGGGGTTGGGGTTCGTCCTCTGGCGGTGGTGGCGGCGGCAGCGGTGTTGTGGTCGTGTTCGGTGGCGTGGCTGAGGATGATGGTATGGATGTGGCGCTCCCGTCGGCTTCCACCGGCTCAAGCTCCGTCACCGGTGAGCGGTGCTCGTCTGTCTCCTCCGGTATCATCTCGATGGTGTCTTCGTGCTCATCCTCATACTCATACTCATCCTCAGGCTCATACTCAACCTTGGACCCAAGCTCGAGTTCGATCTTGATCTCATCCTCTCTTTCGTCCTCTTGCTCGTCCTCTAACGGAATGAAGGTGCCCTCGACGGGCTTCGCGTGCGTCTCGCTGCTTAGGGCGTCAGGGGGCGGTGCTGTTTCCTCGGGCAGTTCTTCCCAGACCAGTTCCGGTATCGTCTCCACCGTTCGCTCCTCACTG
>CAZSUE010000344.1:0-5764 GCA_964609045.1 uncultured archaeon
GCGAAATGACGACACGAACTCGGGGTACTGATCCAAGCGGTGGGCGCATTGTTCTCCCGCACGGTGATGCGGACCGTATCCGAATCGGTCCCGCCGTCGCTATCGAAAACCGTCAGTGTGACCGTGACCGTGCCCGGTGTGTTATAGGTCCGACGCGGCCGGAGCGTCGTTGCGTCCGTGCCACCGTCACCGTCGAGGTCCCAGGCATAAGAGAGCGAGGCACTCTCCGCATCGCTGGATGCGCTTGCATCGAACTGCACGGCAGTGTTGACGAAGATCGTTCGATCGGCGCCCGCCCGGGCGGTGGGCGGTTCGTTCACGCGGATTAAGAGGCGGTCGCTATCGGAGAGGCCGCGAGGATCGGTCACCGTCAGCTCGACCCTAACCGTGCCCGGTTGGGTGAACTGATACATGAACTTCTCCGCCGAGGACTCCTCGCTGCCGTCGTTCGCGATATCCCAGGAATAGTGCAGCTCGTCACCGTTTGGGTCGAACGATGCGCTCGCATCGAATTCCACCCACTCACCCAGTTGGACCACACGGTCCGCACCGGCGTCGGCGGTGGGGGCGTCGTTCTTCGGTCGGACCGTCACCGATGCAGTGTCCGTATCGGTGCCACCCAGTTCGTCGGTGAGCGTCAGCGTGATACTGTATTCGCCCGCCGTATCGTAGCGAAAGAGCGGCTGCGCACCCGCGGCGTCTGGCGCACCGTCGGCGTCGAGGTCCCAGATGTAATCGAAGGGGTGCCCGTCGAGATCATACGAGTTCGAGCCGTCGAAACGCACATCCGTACCCGCTTCCACCTCGCGGTCCTCACCCGCATTGGCGTGCGGCGGCGTGTTCACCGTGATATTGACCACCGCCCGATCGAGCCCGCCGCGTTCGTCGCGCACCTCCAGCTCGATTTGGTGCGTTCCCAGTGACAATGTTGCGGTCATCTCCTCATCATACCCGAACTCGCCGTCGATACTGGAATACCAGGTGAAAAAGAGGCGCTCGTTCGCGTTCGGGTCCCAGCTCGAAGAGGCGTTGAACGATATCGGCGTCTCCGGGAGGAACCGCGCCGCTTCCGTCGGTGCGTCGATAACGGCGTAGGGCGAATAGAACGGTTCGCGAATACGGATGCGGACCACGCGCTCGCCCGTCCCACCGCGCCCGTCGTCGACGGTGAGCGTGATGCGATGCTCGCCGGCGGTGAGATTACGCCAAAACATCACCGTGGTGCCGATGACGCCGTCGAGCGACGAGGTCCAATTGAAGGTGAGGTTGTCGCCGTCGGGGTCGTACGAATCGCGCCCGTCGAAGAGGACCTGCGTCGTGGTGAGGAACTCATCGTGGTTTCGCGGCGAATCGATCAACGCGATCGGGAGCTCGTTATGGTCGATGGCGAGATCGGCGTCGCTTGCATCGCTCGCCACGAGGTTCTCGCCGCCCCCGCTCCCGTTCTGATCGTCCACCGTGACCCGCACGCGGTAGGAATCGCCTTCGTCGTAGGTGCTGGTATCCCACTGGTAGCGCGAGACATCACCGAGGGTCGCGAGCGTGGTGGGATAGGTGAGTCCGCCGTTCATGCTCAGCTCGACGGTGATCGCGAGGGTATCCCCGTCCGGATCGGACGCCGTCCATTCGATCATATGGGTGCCGCTCCACCGCTCGCCGCCGTTGGGGGAAAGGACGGTCACCACCGGCGCACGGTTATCCGGCCGGTTCTTGATGGTGAAGGTCCCGTTGGAGCGGTCTTGCGCCGTATGGTTCGCCTCGTGCCCGTCGTCTGCGACGATCCTGAGATAGTAGCCCTCACCGTCGTCGACAGTGGTCGTATCCCACGCCCAGCTCCGGACATCGCCCAGGGTCATCAAATGCGTCTCCGTCGAGGTTGAACCGTTCCCGAGGTAGAGCTCGAACGTGAGCGGATCGCCGTCGGGGTCCGATGCGGTCCAGATCAATGTCACCGTCCCCGCCAGCGTCTCGTTGCCATCGGGATGATCCACCCGGATCTGCGGCGGGCGGTTGATGAACTCGTTATAGACCGAAAACGAGCTGTTCGAGGTGTCCGCACCCGTATGGTTGGAGCTGTGGCCATCGTCGGCCACGATAAGGATGCGATAGCCCTCACCGTTGGGCACTGTGGTCGTGTTCCACTCCCAAGATCGAGTGTCGCCGACGGTGGCGAGGAGCTGGGGATACGACTGGCCGTCGTCCGCGCTGAGATAGAGTTCGAACATGAGCGGATCATCGTCCGGGTCCGCTGCATGCCAGGAGACGGTGGCGACACCGGTGAGGTTCTCACCGCCGTTGGGCGCAAGAAGGGTGACATTCGGCGCATGGTTCTCAGCGGGGTTGGCGATGGAGAAGTTCGAATCGGATTCGTCGTAGCTCAGCGCGCGCGCACTCGAGCCGTTCTGGTCGTCAGCGGTGATCCGAAGCCGATACCGATCGCCGTTGGGCCATCCGGTGGTATCCCAAACCCACTCCCGCACGTCAGCGACCGTGGTCAGCGTCCAGTTGTAGTTCGCACCGCCGTCCTCAGAGAGCTCGATAGTGAATTGGAGTGGGTCGCCATCGGGGTCCGCGGCGTTCCATTCGACCGTTTCGGTGCCCACGAACTGCTCGCCGCCGTTGGGCCTGACGAGTTGCACGCTCGGTGGTTGATTGATCGGCGTGGTATTGATCGCGAACGCGCCGGATTCGTTGTAGCCGTAATTGATCCCGTAATGCGCTCCCGCCGCCGGAGAGGGTGACGCGTTGGTCGAGGAGACGATCCGGAGCCGATACTCGTCCCAGTCCGGGTAGGAGCTGGCGTTCCAGACCCATCGATGCTCGGTCTGGCCCGAGGCGTTGTCGGTGATCGTGCCGAGGTGGTGTGGATAGTAAGCACCGTTGGTGGAGCTGAGATAGATGTCGTGCGTCATCGGCTCCGATTCGGGGTCCTCGCTCCGCCACCTAATTTCGACTTCACCGCGCAGCTCCTCGCCACCGAGCGGCGCGAGGAGCTCGACGCGCGGTGCGCGGTTCTCACGGGGAAAGGTACCGTAGGAATAACAGCTGCCGGTGGTCAGGACCGTATCTGCACGCGGTGCGCCACCCAGTGCGGTGGTGATGTTCGCATAGCTCGTAAGGGTATAATTGCCCTCGGCCAGCGGCGGCGAGAAGAAGGTGCCGCCATCGGTCTCGCCCTCGGCGACCACGAGTCCCGCATCGTCACGGAGGACGACATATCCGGAATCGAGGGCGCTGCCGTTCACGTCGAAATGGTTGACATAGAGATCGTCGTAGAACTGGTCGTAATCGGTATCGACGAGATATTCCAGCACACCGCTGGGGCGGCCCACGGTGAGGGTCCCGCTCTCGAGGAGCGTGTCGTCCACGCCGAGCTCCCGACCGGTGGCGGTCCACCAATACTCACCCTCGGCCAAATTGAGGAAGGTGGCGATGCCGGACGCGTCGACCTCGGCCTCGTCGACGAGCTCACCGCCGCGGTAGATGCGAAGCGTGTTGTTCGTCACTGCGTCGGATTCGATATGGGTGAAGAACTGCGCATCGTTCAGGCCACCCTCGTTATCCACATCGGAGATCGCTTGCTCCACATTTACATAGGGCGACAGCTCGTAGAGCCGAAAGCCGTTCATCTGCGCCGTATCCTCGATGTTCCCTTTGGAGTCGTAGAGCGTTAGCGTGATATTGTAGGTGCCATAGCTCATGTTCGAAATGGTGATGGTCCGTACATCGAGCGCAGCGCCGGAGGTGGTGTAGGTCAAATTATCGGTGGCACAGACGGTGCTGTTCTCGAAGTACGCCACCGCCGCCTCCACGGTGACCTCGGAACTGGCGTCGTCGGCCACATCCACATCGAACAGGATATCGATGTCGTCGTAGCGGTTGTCCGCATCCTTTTGCGCGTTGTCCGCGCCCGTCCCCCAGAAATATTCGTCACGACCCTCGCCCTCGGAGAAGAAGCGCGTGAAAGCGGTATCGTCGAGGTACCGACAACGCACATCGTGCCAGCCGCGGGTGAAGTTCTCGCCGATATACTCGCCGTTGGCACCCGTCACGCCGGAATGCGCCGGATCGTTATCGATATTCACCGTGGCACCGACCACCGGCGCGCCATCCTCGTCGACGACGAGGACACTGACATCGTCCGCATACTGGTCACCGTCAAGATCGAGCGGTTCCGCCGTGGCACGGAGTCCGCCGGGTGGCTGAGTGCTGTTGCCGTAGGAATAGAAGCTCCCCGTGCTGAGCGTCACCCACTCCAGCGTGACCGGGTCGATGTAGCCGTCGGTGAAGGTGTAGTTCCCCTCCGGAATATCCTCGACGACGAACGAGCCAGTGAGCGTCCGGCCGTTGGCGAACGGTGCGCCCGACTCGTCGAAGACCTCCACCTGAACATTGAGCACCGGCTGGCCGGATTCATCGGACGCGGCGATCTCGAAATCGTCCCAGTACCCGTCCCCGTCCGCATCCTGAAGAAACTCGAACACCTGTGCGCTGGAGCCGATGCGAAAGCTCCCCTCCTCGATGGTGGTGCCGTTCCGATACGCGGTATAGGCGGTCCAGTGATAGACGCCCGCGGCGAAGTTCTCGAGGACCAAGTGCCCGACATAGAAGCCGCCGGTGGTATTGTCCGCTTCGATCAGTGTGTCGTTCTCGTCGTAGACCTCGATATAGATCCCTTCCAGCGCCGTATGCTTGCGGTGCGCATAGAAGACCGGATCGTTCAATGCATCGCTATCGAGGTTCCAGACCGTATGCTCGATATTGATATAGGCATAGGCTTCGATGACGGCGACGCCCTCGACCACGCGCACATCCTCGAGATTGGAACGATCGTCCCAGAGCTCGAACCGGATATCGTAGCTCCCCAAGGAGAGGTTCATGAAATAAAGCCAGTGCGGGTCGTAGACCTGACCGGTGGTCTCGAAGCTACTATTGACGCGGCCGACCACCGAGCCGTTGGAATGATGGACGATCGCTTCTACGGTGACATTGGATGTGGGATCGTGCGCACTCTGGTCGACATCGACATCGACACCGAGCTCGAGGTCGTTCATGAGGAGTTGCGCATCGGCGGTGGTCGGTTCGGCGGAGACAAAATAGAAGAACTCGTCGTTCCCGGTGGAGCGGTTGGGCTCCGAATAGGTGTGGCTCTCGTCGAACTGGTTATAGAGCGCGGCGGTGACATAGTGCCAGCCCCCGTCGACATTGTCCGCGGTGATCATACCGTTCTCATCGGTACGCCCAAGCTCGGTGGCGTCGAGTGTGACCGTTGCGCCCGGCTGCGGGGCGCCGTTGGGGCCGGTCACATAGAAATCGTAATCGTTGGCAAATCCTTCGCCGTCGCGATCCAGTATATCGGGGTCGACGATCAACGGATTCAGCTCGCCGGTGCCGGAGGACTTGAAATCGGTATTGGCATGATAGTTGCCGTAGAACGCGTCGACCTCGTAGATATCGGCGGCATAATCCTTTGCCATCACCGTGCCGTTGGCGTCGGTGCGTGCCTCGTCGTAGCGGTCGATACAGACCTCGGCGCCTTCGAGACGGTACCCGTCGGTATCGGTCACCGTCACCACGACATCGTTGTAGTAGCCATCGTCGTCCAGCGCCACGGAGCGGGCGTCGACATAGATCGAATACGCCGCGCGGACGCGGAGGCTGAGGTTCGTCGCCGATGCAGCATCCTCATAGCGGCCCTCCGAATCGTAGAGCTCGAAGGAGAGCGTATAATTCCCACTCTTGTGCGCGAGGTAGCGGTACTGGC
>CAZSUE010000345.1:0-5731 GCA_964609045.1 uncultured archaeon
TGGAGTATTAGCGATAGCACTTTAAGATAATCACATGCAAAACGTGAATGCACCCCTTCCCGACCTGGCTCAGCAGAACGGCGTGCGCTGACGCAAGTCTATAAGTGCTGGCCGGGCTCCCGCCCTTCCCGACCTGGCTCAGCAGAACGGCGCGCGCGCTGACGCAGATCTAGAAGTAGCTGGCCAAGCCGCTCGTCGTTCCCGATCTGGCTCAGCAAGAACGCTGGTGCTGACGCACCCCTAGAAGTACTGGCCAGCCCGTTCCTCGTTCCCGACCTGGCTCAGCAGATCGTGCCTGCTGACGCAACCCTCCATCGACCCGATCACCATGGAGGACGCAGAACTGGTGGTAAACCACCTCGATCTTGCGATCCCGATCGCGGGCGAGTGTGAGGGCGATGAGCGACGCATCCAGTTCGAACGTAGCGATAAATGGGCACTGCTCCGACTGCTCGACGACGATCACCAGCGGTCGCGGGTATCGCGGCGTGCCTCTCACCCCCAAATGTTTCACTCTCCCTTCACGTCCATCGCGGACGCACATCCACTCGTCCGCCAAGCGCGCGAGGCTGCGCGAAGGAAGAGGGACGACCCACAGCTCGACCGGCGTGCTCGCCTTGGCTTGCCATCAATTATACAGCCAATTACCACCCTCGACCGCTATCTGGTCCGGCGTCGGTCGTTTTATTGCCGAGCTGGTCCCCAGTACCGTCCGCGGGTTCTTCCATGGGACCGGACCCCGGTGGGATCGCATATTCATGCAACGGAGCGGCATTGCTCTCTGGCGAACGCGGGCGCCGACGGAAGAATGCGATGAGCGCGACGAAGAGAGCAACGACGACGATGATGACGACGATAAAGATGATCGTGGCCAGGGGTGCATCGATGCCATTCGCATCTGCTCCCTCGTCGCTTTCGTCCCCCTCATCCCCTGACCCCCCGGTAGCGGACTCCAGTACCCGCTGGGTGTCGGAGAGTTCGATCGTGCCGTTGCCGCCGATGAGCGCGGTGAGCGTCTTCGACTTCCAGCCGCTTTTCGAGAGGGATACCTCGACGCCGACATCGTTCCACGAGAGCGGCGCTTGGAGCACGGCCACTCCATCGTCGTTGGTGGTGCCGTTGAGGAGGGTATCGTTGAACCACAGCTCGATCGTGACCCCAGATAGCGGGCGGCTCTCATCGTCGGTGAACGGCCCGAGGCTGAGCGGATAGGTGTCCTCTTGCCCCGGTATGAGCGTGATATCGTGCACCGTCGTGTCCCCGCGGCTCACCTCGATGGTGGCGTGATAGGTCTCGTAGTTCCGAAGCACCACGGTGATCGTGTGGGTTCCAGGCGCAAGCTCCGGTTCGTAGGTCGCATCCGGGCTGCCCGCACCGTCGTGCGCGGGGTCGTCGTCGACGATGATCGCCGCGGAGGCGACCGTCCATCGGTCGCCGTTTTCGGCGGTGACTTGCCCGGTCAGTATGCCGTACGCCGCTTCGAGGCAGCAATAGCTCGCGGTCTCCTCACCTTCGTTCACCCGATACGGTCCCACAGAGACCGTCATATACCCGCTCTTGAATACGGTGAGATTGTAGCGGCCGGGAGCCAGGGCGAAGCTGTAGTTCCCGTCCGCACCGGTGGTGTAGTGGTCGTGGGTCTCGTTGACGGTGACCGTCACCCCGCTGTACGGTACCGCGCACCAGGAATCGAATATGGTCCCGTTGAGCCAGCCATGGCCAGAGGTCGCCGCGCGAACCAGCGTCACATTGAGGTAGGTGATATTGTGCGATGTGAGCGCCACCGTCGTGGTATAAGTCTCGTACCCCGCCAATGCGATCGTGACGGCGTACGATCCGGCATCCAGTCCGTGCTGGAATGTACCTGTGGAGGTCACTGGGACTGTGCCCACTCCGTCGATGCGTACGGTGACTTGCGCCGCCGCCACGCCGTCAGCGGTCTCGATCTGGCCGATGAGGATGGACTCCGGTGCGGGCGCCGCATCGAGCGCGAGATCGAGATTGCAGCACCCACCACCGGTCACCGTGAGGTTCGACATGGCGCTGAGATAGTCCCACCGCACGGCACTGATCGTATACTGGCCCGGTGGGACCGCTTCGAAGATGAAGGAGCCGTTCGTATCGGTGCTCACGCGCTCAGTTCCACCGGTACCGTTCAATGTGACATGCGCATCGGCGAGGGGTGTCCCGGTCTCGCGATCGGTGACATTGCCAGAGACCGCCCCGCCCACCGGTGCGAGGGTAATGTTCAGATGCACTGGGTACTGGCCGAGAACGACGGTCTGCTCGGAGGGCTGATAGCCCGTGGCGGCGATGGTGATGGTGTAGGTTCCGTGCGGTGCTAAGAAGATGTACTGGCCGGTGAGGTCGGCGTAGCTGCATGCGGCGGAGAGGTCCGCACCGGTCCCGTTCTCTACCGTTATGCTCAACCCATCCGCCTCGGTCAGGATGGTCCCCCCCTCGGCGAGGATCGAGCCCTGGATCGTCCCGTTCTCCGGCACCGCTTCCCCGGTGCCCACCGTGGAAGTGACCGTTTCGTGCACCGTGGATGCGAGCATATCGTCCGTGGCGGCGACGACCCAATCGTAGGTCCCGTTTGCGGCGGGCGTCGCGTCGAACGAGAAGATGTGGCCATCGCCCTCGAAGCTATCCATCTCGGGATCGCCCACCCCGTCGTCGTAGCTGTCGGTATAGATCCAGGTGATCACCCCGTCCTCGAGTTGATGCGACCAATCACCGTCCAGCGCGTTCGGATCGGTGATGGACGCGGGATCGACGCTGAACGCTGCGGGTATTGTGATCGATACCTCGACGGGCCAACCGAACTCGACCTCGTCCGTGGTGGCGATGAGGAAACTGAAGGTCTCCTCCGCGCCGATGTCGCTCACCGTATCGTCGCCGGTGGTGCTCAACTCGCAGATGGCGATGGAGAAGCCAGCGCTCCCGTTGGTCCCGTTCGTAGGTTCGCCGGTGAGATTGTCGACGAGCGAGACGAACTCGTCCCAGTGGTAGTCCGCGGCGAACCGCACGCCGCTGTATTCTGCATCGAGGCCCCGTCCCCGTGATTCTTTCCAGAAAGAATCGCTGGCGTACGGATCTTAGGGATAATAGATGGCGATACCGTGGGCAGCGGGACAGCTCGGGCCAAATCGCGAACGATAGACCGCGTCGTTCACTGCGTCCATCACTGTCTGGATGGCGGTGTCGTGCGCGCTCAGGTTCGTGCTGGCGTCGAGCTGTTGCATGAGATGATGAAGGTCTTTACTGCCGCCTTCGTAGGTCTCGGCCGCAGCCGCCGCCGCTGCCACGGCATCTGCCATGGTGGGATCGTTCTCGATGGCGCCGATCAGCTCGAGCGCGAGGGTGTCGACGGCGCTGAGGAGCGGGTCCAGTGCGGTGAGGTCCACCGTCGACTGGGTCACGAGGTCGTCGTCCACGACATCGCTCTCTTCGCCGTCGGTGTAGGACTCGATGTATGCGTCGGTGATCTCTGCACCGAGCTCGGCACCGGTCCATTCCGGATGTGCGCTCAAATTTGCAAGGATCGGCGTATAGCACCAGCCGGCGTTGGGCTCGGTCTCCTCGCTGCCGACGAAGTAGTCCGCAGCGTCCATACACTCGTACATCACCTCGAGCATGGCCATGTTACAGGCGTCGAACCCGACGAGATCGATGTTCGACCCGTTGTTCATCGTTTTGATCGTGGTGAGCGCGCTTCTCAGCTCGTCGATGGTCAGCCCGTCCCCCTCGTGGCTATCGTCGAAGCAGCAGCCGGTGTAGCCCTCGCCATGGTCCCAGAGGATGATGGCGTAGTGCTCGGCGGGAGAGTGCGTTTGCGTCCATGCGAAGAAATCGACGAGCGTCTGCGGGTCGCCCATGTTCACTTCGCCGAGGTTCTGCGCAACCGGGGAGGCGATGGTGTCCGGGTCGGTATCATGCTGGACATGGTAATAGCGCGCGTCGGTCCACTCCTCGACCCGCGAACAGTTTTCATCGCCGTCATCGTTCCTATACCCGTCATCGTCCCAGCGATCGAAGAGTGCGACGATGTTCACCGCGGCGGTGGAACCCGCCGCCTCCATCTCGTTGAAGTCGTCGATACCGTCCGTTTCGAGATCACAATCCGCATCGAGGTAGACGAGGAAGGTCCAATTCGCCTCGGTGGCACGGCTGCCAGTGTCCTTCACGTGCATCGTCGGGCGCCGGTGAGCTGGGTTCCCGTACGAGGTCGGCTTTGCGAGTGCGGCCGTGGAGCCAGTGCTCAGGAGGAGCATAGCGACGATCGCGCATCCGAGCACGATCTTGATCACGATCGGCATTCCTACTCTTGGTTCGGTATTGATACTCATTGAAAGGTTCTCGATCGTGGTCATCGGTCCACCTACCGTTGCCCTTCTCTCTCACGCAACACTGCAGCGGGCGCATCAGGAAATTGTCCGTTGGCCTTTGTCCCAATTGCACAATGCCCATGTGGGTGATGGTGGATGCTCTATATCAACTCAGGCGTCCTATTTGTGGCTCACCGTGAGAGGAACGCGATCACGATGCGATGGCGATCGGCGAGTGACCGAAACGGTTAAACGGACGAGGGTCTCTCTCATTTTTGGAGCTTGCAACGCCTTTAGGTGGCGAATGACGGGTGGCGAGCGATACCAGCTCCCCTCGTCCTCGTTCAGATTTCGCTGGGATGTGATGGCGCTGGCCGGATTGTGAGCGACGCCTGACGAAAGAAGAGAGGATGCGATCGTATGGATGAGGATAAGGGTGAGATTGAGCGCGAAACGGAAGATGAGCGTACGGAAGCCAGTGAGGGTACCTTCCAGCGGTTGAAACGGTTCAACCTCCTCGCCGGGGTGTTCCACCTCGTTCAGGCGGTGTTGATGGTGGCGCTCTCCAACGATTTTACCATCCCGGTCACCCGCGGCTATCTCGAGGCGGTGGTCGGTGCCAACGATACCTTCCAGGGATTGAACCCCGCCACGGTGGAGATATTCGAGGTACGGCTCGGATTGCTCGTGGCGTCGTTCCTCTTCATGTCCTCCATCGCGCACTTCCTCATCGCCACGGTCCTCTTCGACAACTATACGGCCCGTCTCGATAAAGGGATGAACCGGTATCGGTGGTATGAATATTCCGTCAGCGCGTCGGTGATGATCGTCGCCATCGCGATGCTCACCGGCATCTACGATATCGGCACCCTCCTCCTCATCGGATCCATGAACGCCATGATGATCCTTTTCGGGCTGCGGATGGAGGTCCACAACCAGCTCACCGCGAAGGTCGATTGGCGCCCGTTCATCTACGGCTCTATCGCCGGCGCGATCCCCTGGGTCGTGATCGCCATCCATCTATTGGGTGCCGGCGGCGGCGACGGCGGGCCACCCACCTTCGTCTACTATATTTACATCTCCATTGCGGTCTTCTTCAATTGCTTCGCCATCAATATGGTGCTCCAGTACAAGCAGATCGGAAAATGGCGCGATTATCTCTTTGGCGAGCGGATGTACATCGTCCTCAGCCTCGTCGCAAAATCTGTGCTGGCATGGCAGGTCTTTGCAGGAACGCTGCGACCGGGATGAGAGGTATGCGGGGTGCGGGGAGCGGTTAGCGGGGTGCGGGGAGCGGTTAGCGGGGTGCGGGGAGCGGTTAGCGGTGTGCGGTTAGCGGTTAGCGGGGTGCGGTTAGCGGGGAGCGGGGTGCGGTTAGCGGGGTGCGGTGGGCGGTGTGCGGT
>CAZSUE010000346.1:0-5723 GCA_964609045.1 uncultured archaeon
ACGCTCGATCTGGTGTTCGATGTTCATCAAATAGCCCGTTGATGGGAGCGGAATTCTTCATAGATCCATATTCATATTCATATCCATATTCATATCCATATTCATATTACGAACGACTACCACAGTATGACACCCCAAAAACGGATCGCGAACAGCACCCCGATCGTAATGATCGCAAGACCGAAGATGACGACCAGATACCTCCCAAGACGAGTAAAGACACGGACAAAACGCATTCGCGCCGTGCTCGTTACAGTCGTCAATGGGATGACCGGTAACCCGTGCCCAACGCCAAAGATGAAGAACAGTACACCGCTCATAAGGACCGAGAGGTCCTGCCCCATCATGATGATAAAGACCGGAAGGACCAGCGAGATCGCGCAGGGGGCGAGGACGAAGGCGAAAAAGATGCCGAGGACGAACGAGCCGAATGGCACGGACCGGCCGAGGAGGCGTTTTCCGATCCGCAGCGACCACGAGTTTGCTTGGGGGTCGGTCCCGGGGTCGGTTCCGGGCGTTATCGGTGGGCCGTTGATGATCGAGCGCCCTTTTTTCCTCAACCACCGAAGACCGCTGTGGATAGAATCGATTATGGGGACGAAATTGTTCACCCCGAGGAGGATGAGGAGGAACCCGGAGATCAGATAGAAAAGGGGCGCTCTAGCGATGATCCCACCGGCATAGGAAATGAAGAGCCCGAAGATGAAAAAGACCACGGCCATGCCCAGCATGAACATGATCCCGATCATCGCTCCACGTTTGGTATCTGCGCTTTTATTCCGTTCGGTCCCATCCTTTTCTGGTCCCTTGGTAAGGATGAGTGAGACCAGAGCAATGAGCACCACGATCGAGCAGGGTGAGAGTGTTGTCAAGAGCCCGAGACCGAACAGGCCGGTGGCGAACGCGACCGGTTTATTGACATCGACCTCGTCGATGTTCGAGACCGTCCCCCGGAACGCTCCCCAGCGCCCCTCAAGAATCGCTTCATGTGCATCGTTCAGTGCCGCTGCGGATTGGACGCCGTCGGTACTGATATGATAGGCCGCGACGATGTCCAGTTCGGGGTCGATAAGAAGGAGGGTCGGATTGTAGAACCCTAAACCGGTATCATCGGACCAATACTCCTGGTAGAGCTTATAGATCTTCATCTGTGGATCACTGATCACTTCCCAATCTATATCGTACCTGGCTACCATCGATGCCGCTTCAGAATGGTCACTGTACGAGACTGTGATAATGCTCAGCTCATCTTCGGGAACACGCTGGCGCAGCATCCGTAGTTCATCGATCTGGGCGATATTGTGCTCCTTGCATTCCGTGCATGTCGTGGATTCCAGCCACATGAAGGACAACACCACCACGCGTCCGGAATAGTTCGTGAGCGGGACTTCTTCATCGGTTACGGATCTCGTTGTAAACAATGGCGCGGGCTCGATCTTGCTTTGGTGCGGTTGCGGCCAGAAAATAACGGCCGCGACGATGAGCGACCCAAACAGCGCCAGGATCAAAATAACATAGAGCCGCCGACGGCGCTGTTTCGCATCCCGAGTTCGATCCGTCATGAATAAAACCCTCCCGACGAACGCGTCCATTACAATTAATGGCGTCGCGCTCGGACCGTACCATAAATAGCGCCAAGAATGGTGATTGATGAAATGGCACACACCATTTCAAAGCCAGGAGTGCTATTGTTGTCGTTCTCCGCCTCCTGCGAGGGTCGAGCATCTTTGATCGAAATGGTCCAGTTGTTCCATGCCCGAGCGCCGGAGACGGTCTTCACATCGATATGGATCTCGAGCAGGCCGGCGGAAAAGGTGCCGCCGGGGACCGTATACCGGTAATTACCATTCTCAGATGTCATCTTCGCCGGGATCGTGCACATCCCGGCTTCCGTACAGAAATTGATCTTGACCCACTCGACCTCGGTCGTATTCGCAATGGTGCAGCGGACGATGAGGTCCTCAGCGCTTGTCGGGTCCGACGGTTCCACTTGAGCGCTCTCAAATAGCTCGCTGGCACCGCTTTTTCCAACCGCGAAAGAGGAAACGGTCGAGATACTGGCCATCATTATTGCCAATATCATTATCGTGCGAGTAAAAAGGAACAGCCCATTCGTTGTAAATAAACGCATATTTCATCCCTCATAATAAACAATGGCATCTTGGACATGATCTTCGATCCATGTCTTGCCCGTTTCACCCTCGGACGCATGCCAGATGATCCGCGGTTCGCCGGAGCTATCCGTCGTTTCCGAGGCGATGATCGTCAACGGGACGTAGGATTGGCTCGGTGTGGGGTCATAGATGCCAAAGAGATCAACGGCCAGCTCGTAATTCGCTTCGCTGTCGTAGATATTGCAATCAATGTACGCGAGTTCGTCGCTGTATTGTTTGGCGACAGCGTCCGCGTTCGCGTACTGTTGCGCGCAGGCGGCGCAATCGCTGTGGATAATGATCAGCACCGGCTTCGAGGCCACCGCAGCCTCGACCTCCGGATGATGGGACACCGCCGCTCCCGCACTCGGGTGACCGGAGGGGTACGGTATCCACCAGTTATCGCTCCCGGTGCCGATCTGGTAATTCGTTTGAGCGTTTTGGTCATCCGAAGGATCGGTTCCATCGGGATCCTCTCTATTGGGATCGGGTTGGGTGGGGTTATCAGGCATCTCTTGGATCGGCGATGGTGTCTGCGTTTTATCAGACTGGCCCATGCCAGGTGCTTCGTTGGAAGCCGGATCGAGGAAGGTTGCGTCGATGATGAAATAACCGATCAGTATCGCGGCGATGATCACTCCGAGAACGGTATAGGCCTTCACTTCCTCAAAGAATCGGGCCCGTTCTTGCAATTTTGCGAGCCCCTCATCATCTTCCCCTATCTCGGTGCGGACGGCCTTTATTGACCGCTTCCGCTCCTTAGGGGTGAGGTCGGGATGTATCGAGGTGAGATGGCGGTTGAGATTCTTCTGCTTCAGTCGTACGTTGCACTCCGGGCAATGGACCCAGAGATCTTGCGTACCCGACAGATCGGTGTTGGAGTTCTGACCCTTTCGTCCCATTCGGACCAACTGCATTTCTAACGGAATAGGCTGTTAAAAATGTTACTACACTTATTGAAATAGCGCCGATGAAGATTTCGCACGCTTTGACCGTGGGAATCGTTCTCGGTTCGGTGGATGGAACAGCATATCCGAACAACTATTTCAAATCTTCTCAAAGAGCAGTGGATCAGAAAGTAGAAAAAGATGTGCAATCCCAACTTACAGCGCATAATGGAACGATCAGACAGAGACCCATCTGTTATTGCCGCTCTCGTTCCGGGAGTATATGTTATTTCCGGTTATGACGCAGATCTGGATCGACCTGCGACGGCGCCTCAGGAGGCCCGTTTGCGATCATATTTACAGGACTTGCTCGCTCACGGCTCGTTCCCCGGGCTCATCGCCTATCCAGCATTGCGCTCCAAATTCTATGACGACGAAATCGATCCGGTTTGCTACCGGGACCTGGTCGAACGCTACGGTGTGAGCAACACCTCCGTGCGACGATTCATACTCGAGGCCACCATCGACTCCTCCCGAGCTTACCCGCCAATAACGCGGAACGCCTGGCCAGACGCAGCAACTCCTCGTGTGTCGACTCCGCCGGCAGCTCGGTCTCCGGATAGCGCTGGCGGAGCCGATCGTAATCGATCGCCACCGGCGCATCATCCGCAGCAAGATCGCGGTGCTGGAGGTGGCGGAGACAACCTGGACCATATAAAGCTCCTAAGCAATGTGATATCCAATTCGAACGCGTCGTTTCTCGTTTTGCATAACCTTATTATCATCGTTCCCGATCATGCACTACTTTCGCAAGAGGTTCGAAGATGGCGAAGAAGGCTGAGCGAAGGTTCATGGAGCGCGCAATCACTGAGATGCTCAAATCTCGATCCAAGCATCGGATAAGGAGCGATCCAATGGTCGGGGCTGTATTGGTAGGTGGTGACGGAGAGGTACTGGGTACGGCGCATCGGGGGAACCTCCGCGAGGGCGAGCATGCAGAGTATACGCTGATCGAGCGGTTACTGCCGGATCGTGATCTTGAGGGTACGACATTGTATGTGACGCTGGAGCCCTGTACAGCCCGTTCTTTCCCGAAGAAGCCTTGTGCGGAACGGGTAGTATCGGCGCGGATCGGGCGGGTGTTCGTCGGGATGCTGGACCCGAACCCGAATATCCACGGGAACGGGGTTGAACTCCTGCTCGCAAATCGTGTTTCGGTAGAGTTCTTCGATCATGATCTCATGGAACGTATCCAAGAGGAGAATCGGGCATTCATCTCGCAATTTGAACAGGGTGGAGAGGTGGGCGATGAAGGTTCGGTCCCTGTAGAAGGGGCGTCGAAACGAGAGTTGGAAACGATCACCATAGCGACGATCGAAGATTTTTCTAGGGAGGTTATTTTCAAGTATCTTCAGGCTCGCAATAGAACTCATAAGGTGCCCTCTGAGGAGTTATGGGAGTTCTTTTCACGCAGTGGATTTCTCGTCAAGAATCCCGTTTCGCAGTCATATGTTCCGACATTGGTCGGCATATTACTTTTCGGCAGAGATCTGGAGGATCTGGTATCGCAGAGTATTGTGAAGGTCGAGGCACATCTGGGTACACGGGTAGTGACGGCGGACATCCATGGGCCGCTGTTGACGATCACCGATCAGATCGAGGAGTTCCTGATGCGGAATATGCGAACGTTCACCGAGATCCACGGGTTCAAGCGCGTGGAGGTGCCGGAGTACCCCTGGGAGGCGTTGCGGGAGGGGATCGTGAACGCGCTGGTGCACCGGGATTACCGGGCCGGAGTGCGTATCCATATCAAGATGCTCAAGGATCGGATCGTCATTATGAGCCCTGGGCTTCCGTTACGGCCACTGACGCTCAATAGAATACGCTCGTACAATGCACCGCCGTTCAGCCGGAACCCGCATCTCGCAGCGGCGTTTGCGCAGATGGGCCTCATGGAGGAGCGGGGGACGGGACTCCGGCGAATGCGGGATCATCTCGCTGGGGCGGGGTTGAGGGAGCCGAAGTTCACCGTCGATACGGGGTATTTTGTTGTGACGGTATTTGGGTATCAGCCGAAAATGGATGTCCTCAGTATTTCGTCAGATGTTTCCACTCATCTCAATGATCGACAAATTGCAATTCTTGGATTCATTCGTGATGAAGGACGTAGTACGAGTAGTGAATGTGCATCCAAGTTTGATGTGGATGTCAGTACTATCAAAAGGGATTTCAAGATGCTCAGGGAGTTGGGACTGATTGTGAAAAAGGGAATAAGTCGAGCCACTCATTATATTCTTGCAGAGGATTAGTCGCTTTTGATTTGCCGCTCATTGCCGCTCATTGCCGCTCATTTGCCGCTCATTGCCGCTCATTTGCCGCTCATTGCCGCTCATTTGCCGCTCATTGCCGCTCATTTGCCGCTCATGAACGGTATCATGGTAACGGGCCAAATCATTACTTTCCGTGTCATAAAGTTATTATTGATGCAACATCCACATCTTCAGTAGTTCACCAACCAGGAGGAGAAATCCACCGCAGCCCAAATTTTAAACTAGCCGAAAGAGCTATATAAGACCGAAAAATCGGCATATGTTATCGCATATTACTATCACGAAAAACGGCGGCTGCTCAACGATTCAACCCGAAGATTGCTTCCAACCAGCGTTAGATGCTTTGACCGGGA
>CAZSUE010000347.1:0-5722 GCA_964609045.1 uncultured archaeon
CTTTCCCCTCCCACCCACCCCCCGCAATAACATTCATTATCATCGCCGGGATTACCCAGTGCCGATGCAAGCGGGCGACGCACCGAACTTCTGGGACCTCGACACCGATACGAAGCTTCCGAACCTCACCTGGTGGTGGTGGTTCTGGCTCTTTTTCATCGAGAACCCCGAGAACCCGTCCAAGCCGCGCCAGCTCATGATCCTTTGGTCGACGAAAGAGACCGACGAGATCGAGGTCATGGACTATACCTGGCGCCCCTCGCAGCCCATCGTCCGCGACGAGAACAAGCTCACCTTCGACGGCATGACCGCGGTCTGGTACTTCGACGGTGAGTATATGCACGACCCGTTCCTTCTCGAGCGCTCGCTCATGAGCACCGAGTGGGCCGACGACGCCAAAGAGGGCAACGACCGACCGCGCTACGACCGCGGCGCGCTCGTCCCGCACAGCGAGTCCCCATGCACCTTCCGTAGCGACGGCGAGCGGTTCTACGTCACCATCCCGCAACCAGCGCGCGATATCGCTTTCGACCTCACGCTCTCGCCGCGCTCGCCCGCAGTCAGTACGCCCGCGTTCAAGACGAACGACTACTCGAAGAAAATGGGCTACTCGATCCACAAGATCTACTGGATGGGACTCGAGGGCGAGCTTCGACAGCGACAGAAAACAGAACCGCTCCACGGTACCGCCTATTTCCAGAAGGTCATGGTCAACGCGCCCGCCGTGCCATGGTACTGGGCCATCCTCCAAGATGAGGACGGGTCGTACCTCGATTATTTCCTCCCGCATATCGGCACCTCCTGGCTGCGGCGCACCGCTCGCGCGAGCAGCGCGCTCGACCATCTCTATCTCGCGCTCTCGCGCACGATCCATTTCTACCACGCCGCCAGCGAGAGGCGCTACCGGTTCAAACGCGTCTCGTTGAGCAAACGCATGGGCGACGACTCCCTCCCGCGGTTCCACCTCGCGGGCGACGCACGCGGTGCGAAAACACACATCGAGCTCACGCTCCGCGCCTATGCACGGGCCTACTGGCGCTTCGAGCAGCCGCACGGCCGCTCCAGCGCCGTCCTCTACTACAACGAGTACCCGGTCATACTCGAGCGCTTCCTCCTCCTGGACCCCGAGAACGGGGTGCGGTTGACGGCAGACGACCTCGGCACCGTCATGGGCAACGCGGAGTACGCCTGGGGCATCCTCTTCTAACGCGCTGGGCGGTCAATCCCAATCGATCAATCTACTCCTGGCTCGGCACAGCACGGCTATTCTGTCAACACTTCCCGCAGAAGTTGCACAATGTCGCGGCCATAAGTGTTTAATATTAGCAGAACCAATATTTATGCGGGCAGTGCGTGATCCGGTCCGATGGTGAAGCGTGATCCGAGTATCTTTATCTAACGGTGTTAAGCTCTATCATTATCGCATAGCCGCCGCTCGGTGTGGGTATCGGCGGTCTATCGGATCGTATTCGCAGTTCTTCTTCGAGAACGCCCTTCCACAAGAGAGTGGCCAACGTAGGTTGGATCGGACCGTGGACCGAGGTGAGATCATGCGTGACAGAGACGATGCTGAGCAACGCTGGTGGCAACGAACGGCAAATACTATTCCATATAGGACCGTGCTCCTTACTGGCGGGGACCTATACTGCGACGGTCTGGGCCAGCGACCTCGCCGGGACGCGCAACCACAGCGCCGCCTTCTCGTTTACTGTCCGCGATATCGAGCCGCCGCGCTTCGAACCGCCGGTCTTCGACCCCGCCTCGACGGTCTCCATCGCACAGCCGATCAATATATCTGTCGCGGTCTCGGATAATGTCGCCATCGACGTGGTGCGCATCGTCGTCGTCGGCCCCGATGAGAGCGAGTTGGTCAACGAGACCATGGCAAGTATCGTAACCCGTGCGGTGTGGGCGGTCTATTATTATAACGACAGCTTCACCGCACCGGGGCGGTACAATGTCACCTTCATTGCCTCCGACAGTGCGCTCAATCGCAATGTCAGCGCCGGGCACTCGTTCGAGGTGACGGGCGATTCCTATCCACAATTCGGCACGCCGACCTTCCACCCCGCACAGACAGTGGACCAGTACGAGGAACTGGCGATCAATATCACCGTATGGGACGATGTCCCGCTGCTCGCGGTCCATATCGCTATCGACGGACCCGTCGGATCCGATCCCGTCAATGAAACCATGACCGCCACGGGGGACATCTTCACCTACAGCTACAACGCAAGCTACGCGCTCGCCGGGGCGTACTCCTTCACTATCAGCGCGCAGAATTCGCTTTCGAACTGGAATTCGTCCGCGTTCTATACCTTCACCGTGGCGGACATCACGGTGCCGGTGGCGGACGCGGGAGCGAACATCACCATCGCGGCGGGCGAACTGGCGCGCTTCGATGCTGGGAACTCGTCCGATAATGTCGGCATCGTCAGCTATCAGTGGTCGTTCTCCTACCGCGACGAGCGCGTTGTCCTGTGGGGCGAACACCAGCAGTTCCGCTTCGAGCTGCTCGGCGTATACGAAGTGCGCCTCGCGGTGAGCGACGCGGCGGGCAATAGCGCCAATATTACGCTCATCGTCGAGGTCACCGGCGCGCCGCCCGTCTTTATCGCCCCGCCCATCGTCCACACCCAAATGCACGGCGCGCTCGTCGAGTGGGAGACCGACCTGCCTACGAATTTTTCGCTCGCATACGGCACCTCGGCGTCGGTTCTCGATATGGTCGTCGTGAACCACTCGCATGCAACCGCACATTCGGTCCTCATCGACGCGCTCTCGCCCAATACAACCTATTATTACAATATCACTATAGAGACCGAAGCGGGGCATGTCAATTTTAGCGGCGTCGGGTCGTTTTGCACCGCCACCGAGGCGGATACGGCGCCACCGTCGATCGAAAATGTCACCCTCCTCACCACACGCTTCGCCGCATGGATCAACTGCAGCACCGACGAGCCCGCGCGGGTGCGCATCTTCTACGGTACGACCCCCACCGAGCTCGAGAACCAAACGCCGCCGAGCATACTGGCTACCCGCCATTCCATCCTCCTCACCGGGCTGGTCGGTGCGACCACCTACACCGTCGTCATCAACGCCACCGATGTGGAGGGCAACGCCAATGAGACTGGCATGTTGAACTTCACCACGAAGGAGGTGACCGCACCGCGCATCCTCCATCTCAATGTCGTCGTGTCGAACGACTCCGCCCGCATCGACTGGACCACCGACGAGTTCGCATGGTATCGGCTCCGATGGGACCGTGAGAACCTGACCCAGCTGGGAAACAGTATCGAGAACCGCACGCTGGCGATGGAACACCGCGTCATATTGGACGGGCTGGAGAACGCGACTGTGTATTTCTTCAATCTCACGCTGACCGACGCACTGGGCAATACGAATTGGACCGGCAACCTCCCATTCACGACGCTCGAGTGCGCGGACACCGCGCCGCCACAGCTCTCGGCGGTCACTATTACGGTTTTCGAGCATGCGATCCGTATCGAGTGGACAACGGACGAGCCAGCGACCACACTTGTGCGGGTGGCTACCACCGCAGCGGACCTCGCATCCGCACGCTCACCTGCCGAGAGCTCACATGCGAGAACCCTCCTCCCCGCGCTCGATATTGACGACCCCGCGCTCGTCCGCGACCATCGTGTGAACCTCACCCCTCTCGACGAGGGCGTGACCTACTATTTCCGGTTCGGCAGTGTGGATGCGGCGGGCAACGGGAACTGGAGCGCGGTCGAGTCGCGGACGACGCTCATGGTCGCACCGCCCGCCGTCGTGGGGCTCACCGTCGATGCCACCGGCGACGGGCATGTCAATATCAGCTGGGCGCCCTCGTCCGCACCCGACCTCGACAGCTATACCGTGTACTGGGCGACAACTGCGTTCACGACCGTCGGCGCCGCCGAGAAGCAGCTCGAGGTCGCAACTACCTCTACGGCGACCCAGATCGGCGGTCTGACCAACGGCCAGCAGTACTATTTCGCCGTTGTCGCCGTCGACCGCGCGGGGAACTATCGCGCGGCGGTGGGCACTGTCACCGCCACACCGACGGCGCCGATCGCCACCGGCGCTCTCACCGGTACGGTCTTTGCTGCAGGCGCGCCACTGGACGGTGTACGGGTCACCGTCAACGAGACCGGCGATCATACGCTGACCGACACGGACGGTCGCTTCACCCTCGCGGACCTCCCCACGGGACGCTATCACCTCACCCTGCGCAAGAGCGCGTATGTGCCGCGGTTCATGAGTGCGACGGTGGTCGCCGGCGAGATGGTTACGCTCGCGAACATCACGCTCCAGATCGCACCGGGCACCATGCGTGGCGTCGTGCGCGCGTCCAACGGTACGGTGCTCGAAGGCGCGCAACTCGTGATCGCCAACACCGCCTATGAGACTTTGACCGACGGTAACGGTGCGTACCACTTCGCAGCGCTTGCGCCCGGGCGCTACAACCTCACCGTCGCCCTCGCCGGGTACCAGACGCTCAACCTCACCGCCGTTCTCGTCGAGCCGAACAGCACTATTGTTCGCGATATCTCCCTCCACCCCGTCGCGGTGACGCCCGATACCTACGCGCTCACCATCGGCCCGTTCCTCGACGACGATGGCGAACCGCTCGAAGGCGTTACGGTGACGCTCGATTATGACGGTGCCACCGTGTTCGGCGTCACCGACCATACCGGCATCGTCACCATCACTGACGTGCCCCTGGCATGGCGCGGGCGGAGCATCGACCTCAGTATCGAGGCGGACGGTCGGACGAAGCGCATCGAGGATAAGGCGATCGGGAGCGAGGGTGAGATACCGCTCACCGATGCGGAGCGGACCGTCGGGAAGGGCGCGGAGGTCGAAGACGAAAAGGAGCCGTTCCCGTGGCTCTTCCGCCTCATTATCATCGTCTGCGCGGTGGCGGCGCTCGTCATCGTTCTCGTCCTCATCCGTCGACGGGAAGCGCCGCAAGAGGAGTTGCCGAACCTGCCAGCAACCGAGTACGAGGCGCCGGAAGAGGAAGGCGTCGATGAGGCCGCGCTCGAGGGCGAGGAGGAGCTCGATGCAGAGCTCGCCGCGCTCGAAGCGGAGGAACTTGGTGCGGCGCCCGAAGAGTTCCCCTGCCCTGAATGTGGCACCATGCTCAGCGCGGGTGCCACACTCTGCTACAACTGCGGTGCGGAAGTGGTAAACGAGGAACTCGAGGAGGACGCGACACACCCGTCGGTGGAACTGGGCGCTGAAGAGATCGAAACCGAAGCCGCTACGGTGGCGGCGATACTGGCGACCGCTGAGGAGACGGTGGAATGCTCGCTCTGTGAGGGGCTGATCAAACCCGGTCTCGAGGTGGTGCGCTGCGCCTGCGGCGCACCGTATCATCTCTCCTGCGCACGCCGCACTGGCTCTTGCGTCGGATGCGACGCGGCGCTTACGGTCGGGCCGGTGGACGTGCCGGAAGAGTTCGCGCTCGACGACGGCCGAGCGGTGCTCCCCGATCCAGATGAAGGCGCAGAAGCGTTCGAAGGTGCACCGGAGGGGCAAGATGAGTTTGCGCGAGGCTTCGATGAAGAAGATGACGAACTCGAGAGTGAGGAGCAGGTGCAAGATGGGGATCAATATCAATATGCGGAGGAGTTCGTGGTCGAAGCGGAAGGCGAAACCTCCGACGAGTTCGATCTCTCGTTCGATATCGATATGGATATTGCGTCGCTCGAGG
>CAZSUE010000348.1:0-5721 GCA_964609045.1 uncultured archaeon
CGAGACGATCCGTCGACCGCAGATGTATATCCAAGCGGGCGTCGCCGCGGATACGACTTGTTTCGAGATGCTGCGCATGCGCCCCGCCGACGAGGTCGATGACGGGAAGATCACCTTCATCGGGAACGATCTCGACGAGATGGAAGAGGGCGGTGCCACACACTTCGGCATGGTCGTCGAGGTCTATGGCAAGAAGATGAAGGAGGATTTCGAACCGGTGCTGGAACGGCGCATCCACCAGTTCATCAACTTCACCGAGGGCGGCTGGCACGCGGGTCAACGCAATCTCGTATGGATACGGGTGAGCAAGGCCGCCTACGAGGAAGGGCTACGGCTGAAGGATTTCGCCGAGGTACTCTACCGGATGATGCATCAAGAGTTCGGCGGCATCGTTTCCCGGGTCCAGATCACGATCATGACCGAGAAGGACGAGATCGATAAATGGATGGACGAGGCGATGGGCGTCTTCGAGGAACGCGATAAGAAGATGGCCGAACTCACCGACGAGGCGGTGGAGACCTTCTATACCTGTACGCTCTGTCAATCGTTCGCACCGGATCACGTCTGCATCATCAGTCCCGAACGGCTCGGGCTCTGTGGCGCGATCAACTGGCTCGACGCACAGGCGAGCTACGAACTCGCCCCTGCGGGCCCGAACCAGCCGGTACCGAAAGGTGAGACGATCGACGAATTCCGCGGGCAATGGGAAGGGGTGAATGAAGCGGTGCGCAAGGCGACCAACGGCCGCCACGAGGTATTCAACCAGTACGATCTCATGGAATTCCCCATGACCTCCTGCGGTTGTTTCGAGTGTATCGTGGCCATGACCGCGGATATGCAAGGTTTCCTCGTCGTCAACCGCGAATTTCCGGGGATGACACCGATCGGGATGCGCTTTTCCACGCTCGCCGGGTCGGTTGGCGGCGGCGAACAGACCCCCGGCTTCCTCGGTGTGGGACGCAAGTTTTTGATCAGTAAGAAGTTCATCCGTGCCAACGGCGGGTTCCACCGGATCATGTGGATGCCCAAGGAGCTCAAGGACGCCATGGAGCCAGACCTCCGGCAACGCTGTGAAGAGCTCGGTACGCCCGACTTCTACGATAAGATCGCCACGGAACAAGATGCCGAATCGCCCGATGCGTTGATGGAATTCTGTATGAAGGTGGGTCATCCAGCGATGAGCATGGACCCATTATTGAGTTGAAACGACCAAACATGGCGATGCCTCGGAACTGCGATACATTATTGACTGGCGCGGAAAATGTGGCTCGATATCGGCGATACAAAAAACGCAAATCGGAAAACGGAATATGAAAGAAGATCGGAGCACGATCGATCCTATCACTATACAATTTGAAATCAGGGGATGAGTAATTGGCATTAGAACTACCGCAAGAGAAATGGACGGGGAGCATTGGTGAGATCACGCTGGGTGCGACGGAGGCCGATGGCGGCACCCGTACGTCTACCGTAACCATCGGTGGTGCGACGACGCTGCCGGGGCTGAGCTTCGAAGGGAAAATGGGACGTAAACCGGCGATCGCAATGGAAATACTGGATGTCGTCGGGGACGATTATCCCGCACCACTGCGTGACGCCTACGGCGATATTGTGAACGACCCCGCCGAATGGGCGAAGGAGTGCGTCTCCCTCGGTGCGGAACTGATCTGTCTCCGGCTCGTGGGCACGAACCCCGAGGAGGCGGGACGCAGCATCGATGAAGGAGTGGAGACCTTTACTAGCGTCTTATCGTCGGTGGGTGTCCCGCTCATCATTTATGGCTCGGGTCACGAAGAGAACGACCCGAAGCTGATGGAAGTGATCTCCGAGGCGGGCAAGGGCGAGCGCCTCCTCCTCGGTCACGCCGACGAGGACCAATATAAATCGTTGGCGGTGGCCTGTATAAGCAACCAGCACGCCATCGTCGCGTTCTCGAACCTCGACATCAATCTCGCCAAGCAGATCAATATCCTCCTCTCGGATTTCGATTTCCCGCGCGAGGATATCGTCATGGACCCGCTCTGGGCCGGACTCGGGTACGGGCTCGAATACGCCTATTCGATCGTGGAGCGGATCCGGCTCTCCGCATTGATGGGCGATACGATCATCCAGAACCCGATCTTCTGTAATATCGCGGAGGTCTGGAAGGCGCGTGAAACGGTGGAAGATGACCCCGAACTGGGCTCGCTCGAGGAGCGCGGCATATTCTGGGAGACGATCACCGGTGTGGCGGCGGTGACCGCCGGCGCCGACCTCCTCGTGATGCGGCATCCGAAGGCGGTGGCGCTCCTCCACGATTATATCGAAAATCTTTGGGGGAACGCCGAGGGAGGTGATGAATAATGGGACTGAGCGCTATCGAGATCTTCAAATTCCTTCCCAAGAGCAACTGTGGCGAATGCGGTTTGCCCACATGCCTCGCGTTCGCGATGAAACTCGCAAATAAGAAGGCGGAGCTGAAGGAGTGTCCGCGTGTCTCGGAGGAGGCGAAGGAGGAGCTCGCGGCCTCGTCCGCGCCGCCCATGCGCCTCATCACCATGGGTGAAGGCGACGACGCGGTCGAGGTCGGGAACGAAACGGTGCTCTTCCGCCACGAGAAGAAATTCTTCCACCAGACCGCGTTCGGGCAGATCCTTCCCGATACGCTCTCCGATGACGAACTCGGAGCGAAGATCGACGAGATGGACGAGCGGGAGTCCGAGCGCGTGGGGCTGCCGCTCGTTATCGAGTTGGTGGCCGTGGAAGCCGCCTCCGGCGACCCGGGACGATTTGCAGAAGCGGTTTCGACCGTGCGATCGCACACGACGCGCCCCATGGTGCTGATCGCCGACGACCCCGCGATGCTGGAGGCAGGGTTGGCCGAGGCGGGCCCCAAGCCGCTCCTCTGGGGCGCGAAGAAGGACAATGTCGACGCGATGGCTGAAGTGGTAAAGGACGTCGATGCGTCGCTCGTCGTGAAGAGTGACCAGTACGAATCACTTGCGGCACTCACCGGCAAGCTCAAGGAGGCCAGTTCGAACAATATGGTCATCGACATGGGGTTCGGTGAGATGGAGCCGAAGGATGCGTTGGAGAAATTGACCGTCCTCCGGCGGTTCGCACTCAAGAAGAACTATCGGCCGCTAGGGTACCCGACGATCATGGCGGTGCGCGGCGACGGATACGAACCCGCCCTCATGGGCGGGCTCGGCGTGCTGAAGTACGCCAACATCCTTCTCTTCGACGAAATCAGCGCTTGGAAGATGTACCCGCTCTTCGTCTTGCGTCAAAATATCTTTACCGACCCGCAGAAGCCGATCCAGGTGCAGCCGGATATCTATCCGATCAACGGTGCGGAGAAGGATTCGCCGTTATTGATGACGTGCAACTTCTCGCTGACCTATTTCTCGGTCAAGGGCGATGTGGATCGGAGCAAGGTCTCGACGAACATCCTCGTCGTCGATTCCGAGGGTCTCAGCGTGCTCACCGCCTATGCGGCGGACAAGCTCACCCCGGAGTCCATGGCGGAGGCGCTGGAAAAAGCGAAAGAGGAGGGTCTGATCACGGTGGATACGGTCATCATCCCCGGGCTCATCGCACGAGCGCGGGCAAAGCTCCAGGAGCTCACGGGGTTCGACGTGGTGGTGGGTCCGAAGGACTCGTCCGGACTGCCGAAATTCCTCAAACAGTTCCGCGACTAACTGGCACCTTATGGTTATGTATAGCTAGATCTGTGCTCGAGCTCGCTGGGTGGAGCAATGGGCGGGCCGAGAGGGGATGTGGCTCAATAGAACGACGATCCAATAGCTGAAGTCAGAACGAAGAGGTGGAGCGATGTTCGAGGGGAAGGCGGAGGAACTCTTTTCGCGTTTAGACCCGTCCAATTCGCTCGAAACGAGCCTTCGGCTTGGTTGGGAACAGCTCACCGCGATGGACTATGCGGCGGTGGCCGAACGGGCTGGCGGTGTTTACGATCCCGACGCGCGCTCGATCAGGCTTTTTCTCTTTCACGACGAGATCGTCGTTTCACCCGCCGAACGTGAGATCACGCGCGGGGGAAACGGGCGATTGGATCCCTTCTCTACTGCGTTGGTGCTCCATCATCTCGTCAATGCCAAAAATATCCCGCTGGCGGGGAGATACATCAGCTTCCGTGAGGTTCCGGGCGGCGGCAGTGTCTATTATCCCGCGTTCCGGCGTCATTCTATCGAACCGATCGCGAAGCGGTTCGGGAACGACCCCGAAGCGCTTCTTCGTGCTGGTGCGCGCGTCGGCGCGCGCGTCCTCGACCGTGGTGACGCGTCGGTCGAGGTCGCGTTCTTGCCCCGTGTGCCTGTGACGGTCATTGTCTGGGCCGGCGACGAAGAGGTCCCGGCCTCGGCGACCGTCATCTTCGACGCCACCGCGCCGGAGCAGTTACCGGTAGAGGATATCGCGCGGGTGGGCCATATCGTGGCGAGACGTCTCATCGACGTGAGCATCGACGTGAGCTAGCGCGGGCTCGGTTTGCGACGCGATAGGGTTGATGAGGCCGTTTTCCAATTGCATTAATAATCGCTCAAACTGGGTATTTGTGATAGATATGACCGCGCACGATCGATCGTACAGTTCTGGTTTTCTTGCCAACACCCATACGGTGGAGGTGCCGTTCGCGTTCTCCGCCGGGCATATGGTCATTATCGCGGGCGAATGCGAGCCGTTACACGGTCATAACTATACCGGACGTGTGGAGGTCTGCGGCCGGCTCGGTGCGGATCGTATGGTGATCGATTTTCATCGGCTATGTGCGTTGATGCGGGAGGTCTGCTTTGAGCTGGACCATCATATATTATTGCCGCAACGAAGCGCGCATATCACGCTGCGGGAGGAGGAGGGGGAGGTCTGGGTCACGACGACGCATCGGCGTTATCTTTTCCCTGCACGCGATATCTGCGCGCTTCCGGTCAGCGCGGTGAGCACCGAGGAACTGGCCGCGTACATCACCGGGCGGCTCATCGACGAGCTGGAGGAATATCCCAATATCCAAGCGGTGACGGTGACGCTCTACGAGATGGACCAAGTCGGCAGTCGGTATACGGAAAAAATAGGCGGGAAGTAAGGACGCCACTGGGGCTTTAGATCGGACGCGAAGCACCATCGCGAGTTTGGTTGGGCCGGCTCGGCTCGGCTTGGCTCGATCTGGGCTAGATTTGGGCGGTAGCGGGTTCATTGCGTTCGGAGTTTGGTGGTCACTTTGATCACATCGAGCGAGCGTTTGCGCCACCGTTCGCCCTTGATCTTGGCCGCTTTCCAGTTGATCTTTCCGACGAACAACAGCTCTTTCTTCTTTTTCTTGATATTCTTGAGCGGGATGATGTAGAACCGGTCGCCGCGTTTCATGATCATCTCGTTGCCTTCGACGCCGATGCTCTCACCCAGTTTCCGCCCCTTTTTATCCTTGATGAAGCGTGAGAGGAGTTCGTCGCGCGGGTCTTCGGTCCAGACCGATCGGTCGACCCGTGGCTTGGCGCGGCGCCGTCGTCGACCTTTCCGTCGCGATCGTTTTCCCATAGAAGCGTCTCTCCACAGCCCGATCTCAAGGGGTATCATGAGTGGGATGCGGCGGTTCAATGGTGCTGGGGTAATAAAAGCATTTCGAAGGCGCGACCGTATCGGTTCCGAGCGGCTGTCCTCTCGACGAAAACGCTGCCTGGAGCGGGCGTCGGAACGGCGAGTAGAAGAATTTTGGAGCCGTACCACAAG
>CAZSUE010000349.1:0-5721 GCA_964609045.1 uncultured archaeon
AGTTCGGCGCTCACCTCGATCCCATAGATCGATTCGAAGTTCCGCACCAGTTCGATGCCCCAGTACTGCTCGAGCGGTGGGATGTGCATCCTCCGTAAGCGGCCGAAGAGCGGCCCGCTTCCGAGGATCTGTTCGCGCATGATCGCAACGGCGCTGCCGGTGACGAAAAAGGTGCAGCGCGGACTCTCGACCGAACCTTTGAAGGTCGCACGGAGGTCCGTTATTTCTTTGTCGCGATCGAGCATCTGCATGATGACCTGGAACTCGTCGATAAAGACGACGATCGAGCAATCGTTCGTATCCGCGATCGTGCGCGGGATGTCGGCGAGCTTCTCGAGGATATCGATCTCGCTGCCGAGGTCGACCGCGTTCAGGTACCGAGCCAGCGCCTTTTCCAGCCCCGCATCGCCATCTTTTTGCGCCTGCTCGAAGGCAGCATCGAGCGACACACGTTGGGTACGAATGTCGTTTGCGCCGCTTATGAAGCTTCGATACTGGTTCACGAACTCCTGCGTCATCCGGGTCAGGGTATCCAGCGCCGGTCTGGCAGCGTAATTCCGGAGCGAAAAATAGAGTGGGATCACTTCGCGCTGATGTGACCAGAGATGATTATAGAGCCGCTCGATGATCGAACTCTTGCCGATCCGCCGCGGACCGATCAGCGCCATGTTCTGGGTCGCGCGTTTCGTCGTCAGCATCGCGAGGCGATAGAGGTCGTCGATGATCCGTTGCCGATCGACGAAGATCGTCGCGGGGCAAGTGAACGCCAGCGGTCGCTCGGGTATGGCAGGGATATCGACAAGCGGGGTTCCAGACATTGACCCTATCAACGCCACGATGTTATATAACGCTGTGGTCGGGCGCAGCGCGGCTCGTCGTGGCGGTCAAGTGGCGGTTGGAGGAATCGGGGGGACGATCTGGGTCGACATACGCACTCGATCGGCGAATGGTTAGGACCATTGATCAAGATCTTGGAGTGGGGGGATGCGAAGAGCGAAGTGTGAAGGGTGAAGTGTTAAGGGTGAAGTGTTAAGGGTGAAGTGTTAAGGGTGAGATGTTAAGGGTGAAATGTTGAAGGAAGAAGAGATGTGAAGAGCGAAGGGTAAAATGTAAGGGCTAAAGAATAAAGGGTAAAGGGTAAAGAACGCGGAAGAGGGTATGGAAATTGGCGATCATGTAGCACTCTACGGGGTCGGTGCGGTACCGGTAGCTCGAGCGGTGCGTCGTCGAACGCTGCCCGGACATCATCGAGCGATCGAGATGACGGATCTGCCGCGCTCGGATCAGACCTATGATGAACAAAGGCAGACGAACGGCCGGTTTGGTGCGTGCGCTCGATAACTTTTCTCAATCCAGAGCGGGAGACGAGAGCACCAATGGCGCCTCAATCGCTACGCAATAGAGGCTGAGGCGAAAGGTGTACGGTCCCACAAAGACTCCCCACCGTTGTAGAATAACCGTTTGCTCGATGAAACTGGTTAGTCGCAGCTCCGCGTGAAATGGCCATACGAGCGTTTCGAGCCGATCGCAGCCGCTTTGTTATACAATGACGCAGGGTTTTTTCTTTACGCGGAGTACTCTCGACCACGCGATCGATCGCGATCAAAGCGAGGAGAGAAAACACGCTCAATATTACAACGGACATGAGAAGCGATAGGTCCCTCCGCCCACTGGCCACCGGCCGATATCGTCTTATCGCAGGAACATACTACCCCCGACTGGAGCCACCGGCGATGAATATCGGCATCTCGAGCATGGATTTTTCCACCCGACCGTTCCTCGACTCTATCGACGCCATCGAGGGACATTTCGACCTCTGGGAGATCGTCATGGAGGGCGAGCATTCCCTCCGCACGATACGGACCCCACTTTTCGACATTCTCCCCCGTACCACCCTCGAATTCTCGATCCATGCCCCCTGCAGCGATCTCAATATCGCCAGCGTTAACCCCGCCGTGCGACGCCTCTCGATCCGCATGATCCTCGATGTGATCGAGTTCGCCGCAGAAGCGGGCATACTCCGCGTCACCTTCCACCCCGGCCACTTCTCGCCGCTGGGCAAGCGCGTCCCCGAGCGCGTCGCAAAGCTGAACCACCGGGCGCTGGCGAGGATCGGCGACCACGCCGCCGAGTTCGGCGTCGTCGCCGCGGTGGAGAATATGCCGTACCCGGGCTGGACCTGCGGCAACAGCGCCGAGGAGCTCGTCTCGATGATCGACGAGAGCGGGGTGGCGATCTGTTTCGATATCGGTCACGCGCATATCAACGACCAGCTCGACGAGATGCTCAACCTCGCCGATCGTATCGTCAATGTCCACCTCCACGACAACCACGGCGACCGCGACGAGCACCTCGCACTGGGGGAGGGCACGGTGCCGTACGAACGGGTGCTCGAACCGCTTCAGGAGCGCTATCGTGGCGATATCATCCTCGAAATGCGCTCCATAGAGGACGGGGTCTCAAGTAAAGAGCGGCTTGCGGCGGTCCTCGAACAATGAGCACCGAACGGACGGCATCTCCCAGTATCTGCCGAGCGTGATACAAATGAGCCGACGAACCGGTACCGCGTTCTTCCATTACATGCGCCTCATGATGCGCGAGGAGTTCCGGCTCCAGACCACCTTCTCATCCAAACTCGGGTTCCTCAGCTTCCCCGTCCTCCTCACCATCTTCGCCTTCGTGCTCGCCGCCGCCTCCAGCGTACTCTTTCAAAATATCGCGGCGGGAACGATCCTCCTCATCCTCCACGGGAGCATGACGCTCTACGGCATCTCCACCGGCGCGTTCGGCGTGATCGGCGAGCAGATCCTCGAACGACGCTTCGGCCAGATCAACCTCCTTCTCTCCGCACCGGTGCTCCTCCCCATCCGGCTGAAAAAGGCGATCCTCGCGTTCTATATCAAGGATATCATCTACTACCTCGTCCTCTCCATCGCACCGCTGGGTATCGGCCTTATCGGGAGCGTCCCGCTCTCTGGGTTCGGTATCACCCGCGTCCTCCTCCTCCTTGGCACACTCATCCTCTCGTTCCTCGTCGGCATCTCGCTCTGCTTCTTCGTCTCCACGCTCTATGCACGCTGGAAATGGGTCGGCGGCACCATCGCCGGCGTGCTCTTCCTCCTCACGCTCGGTAGCCTCTTCCTCAACTGGATCCCCCTCCGCTGGCTCCTCCCCGCACTCCATTTCGAGACCACCGGCGACGGACGATTCCTCATCCTCGCCCTCATACAGATCGCCGCGTTCTCCGCGCTGGCCGTGGCGCTGACCAAGAAACGGGTGGAACCGAAGAGCGCCACGAGCCAACCATCCACCCTCCCCGCGGCCACCGACCGTTTCACAGGGTTTGGGAGCTACGGGCCGTTGATCGCCAAGGAGTTCGTCGACCTCAAACGCAGCGGCACGATCTCGCCCATCATCTTCTCCTTCGCCGGCCCGCTCATCTTCCTCTCACTCATCATCTGGTTCCTCGACAGCGCGCTACAGTTCGCAGTCAGCTTCAACCTCGTCTTCTACGCCGCCATGATCGGGTTCCTCGGGATGATGATCTATTCCTGGCTCAATAATGTGGACAATGTCGAGTTCTACGGCTCACTGCCCATATCGGTGCCGCAGGTGATCCGCGCCAAGTTCATCGTCTACCTCATATTGACCGCGGGGATCACCGTGGCGTATCTCGTCGTGCTCGGGTTCGTCAACGCCGAGCTGGCACTGCTCCCCCTGGCACTCCTCGTCGCGTTTGCAACATCGCTCTATGTGGTGATCGCCACGGCGTACTTGACCGGGCTGCGGACCAATACCTATCTCTTCGACGCGACGATCCTCGCGAAGTTCTCGGCCATGACCGTCCTCCCGCTCGTTGCGGTCACGATCCTCTCGCTCATGATGACGAGCCTCTTTTTCATCGCAACGCTCCTCATCGTCGGCGTCAGTATTGCACTCGCCTTCCTCACCCTCCTCCTCCATCGCCGTATCGATCGACGATGGGGGCGCGAGGATTTCGTCGTATCGTGACCGATCGTCACGATCGTCACGATCGATCAAGAGAGCTGCGAAGGGTGGCGGCGCGGCTGGACCTATTTAGCTTTTATTGGAAATATCTATATAGGGGGCCGAGAGCGCGAGGGGGCGGTGGCGGCGGCGGTGGCGGCGGGCTCGGACATGTGCTCCGAGGAGGAGACGGAGCCGTCCCGACCAAACTGATGGTTTTCCGCCCATTCAGCCGAACGCGCGCGTCCAACGCAAACTTGAGAAATCACGACCCGTGTTCGCTTCAGCTTTCGACACCAGCTCACCCGCCAGCGTATTGGCCTTTGCCATGAGCGCGTCGGTATCGAGCCCGACGATGGCGCCGTCCTCGACGACGACACTGCCATTGATCACCGAGAACGCGACTTGTCGGGGGGCGCAGAACACGAGCGCGGCGACGGGGTCGTGCAATGCGCCGGTATACCCGATAGCGTTCAGATCGAACCCGATAATGTCTGCGCCCATCCCGGGTTCGATAGTGCCGATATCGTCGCGGCCGAGCACCTGTGCGCCGCCGATGGTGGCAAGCTCGAGCGCCTGCGTCGCCGATAGCGCGTCCACACCGTACTGGACGCGCTGCAAGAGCATCGCATGTCGCGCCTCGGCGAGGAGGTGCGACGAGTCGTTACTTGCGGAGCCGTCCACGGCGAGGCTCACCGGTACACCGGCGTCGATCATCGGTTTGACCGGCGCGATGCCGGAGCCGAGGCGCATGTTCGAACTCGGACAATGCGCCACGCCGGTGCCGGTCTCGGCGAGGAGCGCGATCTCGTCGGCGTTCATATGCACCGCATGCGCGAACCATACATCTGGCCCGATCCAGTCGACTTCTTCCATATAGGCGAGCGGTCGCTTCCCGAAGAGCTCGAGGCAGAACTGCTCCTCGTCCAGTGTCTCCGCGAGATGGGTGTGGCAGTGGACAGCGTGTTCTTTCGCCAACGCTCGCGTTTCGCGCATCAGCTCGGTGGTCACCGAGAACGGCGAGCAGGGCGCGAGCACGAGCCGGCACATGGAGAAATCCGACGGATCGTGGATCGACTCGATGAGCGCGCGCGAATCGCGGAGGATCTCCGCTTCGCTTTGGACCACATCGTCCGGCGGCAGACCACCGTCGGATCTGCCGCGCGACATGCTCCCGCGACAAGGGTGGAAGCGTACGCCCAGTTCCTCGGCCGCACGTACCTCGGCGAGGATGAGGTCGCTGGTGCCCTCCGGGAAAACATAATAGTGATCGCTCGCCGTGGTGCATCCACTGAGGATGAGCTCCGCCAGCGCGACCTTTGCGGAGAGATAGACCGCATACGCGTCGTATTCGCGCCAGATCTCATAGAGCGTGACGAGCCAGTCGAACAGTTTTGCGTCCTGCACGGCGGGGATGTTCCTATTGAGGCATTGGTAGAAGTGGTGATGGGTATTGACCAGCCCCGGCAACACCACCATGTTCGTCGCGTCGATCACCGTATCGGCATCATGGTCGGATTCGGTGGAGACCCCCACTTCGACGATCTGTTCGTTCTCGATATAGATGCTCGCATCGCGAAGGACGCGCCGGTCGGCGTCCATGGTGGCGACGGTATGTGCGTTCTCGATCAGTACTGATGATGCCATAATGAGCCTCCCTGGGATGGTGCGCGATTGCTCTCCATATCTTCCGGATTATATAGTTCCATCTATCACTTCTGAAGAGGGAAGTGG
>CAZSUE010000350.1:0-5702 GCA_964609045.1 uncultured archaeon
AATGGCACGCTCTTCCTGGGTAGGAAGCGGTTCACCGCCGCGCGGTTGAAGCGATGGCAGATTGAATCGTGGAAACGCACCGGCGTCGAGCGCGCGCCGGTCTACGAAAATAACTATTCGCCATTCGTGGTGCTCGAGTACCTCTTCCAACAACTCGACGAGAACGAATGGCTCCCTCCCAAAGAGCTCGATGTCTATTGGCAAATCCTCTATCCCACGAAATTTCGGCCGGAGAGTGCGCACCTCTGCGAGGAGGGATGGCGGTGGGGGTGTCTGGCAAAGCACCGGTCCAAGGCGAAGAACTACTACCGCCCACCCGTGAAAGAAGCATGGAGTGACATCCCGCCCGAAACATACCTCACCGTCACAACGGAGGGCGCGGTGAAAGTGGACCTCGAAACGATCCCCATGGAGGCGCTGGAGACGATCAACCGCATCGCCGAGCTCACCGCGCGCAACGGTGCTCTCGAGGCGCGCGCCGATCGGATCAAGATGGGGAGGGCGCCGGCAAAGCGGCGTGAGCATCCGTTGGTCCAATGGCTGGGGACACATTCGCCCCGGTTCGGGAGCGATCTGGAGGCGGTCGAGGAGCGATGGGGGAAGAACATCATCCATACCAACCTTCTCGTCGCCAATGTCGACGACCTCGAATTAATGGTCGAGATCGAGCGCGGATTGACGAAAAAGAACAAACGCAAGCTCGTGGAGCTGCCGGAGAATTTTATCGCGTTCCCTCACTCACTCCTCGGCGAGATCGAGCGTATCGTGAAACGGAGCGGGCATGTGATCAAGCGCGTGGACGAGTGATAGGGGACGATTCGGAGGGGAACTATTATGGAACTGGACAGACTCGGAGAGGGCACGGTCGAAAACCTCGATACCGTCGTCAACGATCGGGACATGCGGAGAGATATCCATCTCTTTATCGACTATATTCGCTCCCGCGATGTGAAACGCACCCACCGCACCAACGAGTTCTATAAGGCCGATCTGAAGCGGTTGGCGAAGCTGCTGGGCGATCCCGAGACAGTGGAAGATGTACGCTCGGAAGGGCGCTCGCGATGGATCGAGTTCATCGACCAATTCTCGCGTTTCCTCGGGTTCGTACGCTACGATACGAAGGGCGTCTATATAGGCTATACGAGTACGACCCTGTCATATCCGGATAACTATATCGACTTCGAGAAAGAGAACTACGAGCGCTTCCTCTCCAAGTCATTGGGTGAGCAGGAGCAATATCTATTGGATACATTCGTCGAACTTCGGGGGGAATGCAAGAACGAATTCTTCATGCAGTTCGGGCCGTTGGCGATCCTCGATCGGTTCAATCGGTATGGATGTGCCACCGCGGTGGCGCCGTTGATCGATTTTACCACCGTCCGCCGGTTCCTATTGGAAGAATTGCGCCAGTGCGAGAGCGCGGTCTGGTACTCCACTGCATCGTTCGTCCAATATCTCAAGCGTGAACACCCCTATTTTATGATCCCGAAGGATCCAAAGCTGAAACCCTGGGAAAAGGAGAAGGGACGGTACCAGAATTTCCGGGAGGCGCGATCCAGATCGCGCGGCACGCCCATTTCGGAGGATGCACCGGACGGGTTCGAGCGCGTCGAAGGGCGCTACATCGAACGCTTTCTCGAGGGGCTCCCGCTCACCATGCAATATCTCGAAGTCGCATACGACCCCACGCCCCTCACCGACGATCGCATCCGACCCTCGCGGGGGCGATTGGTCGCCTTCCGCATCACCGAGCGGTTCAAGCGGGTCATGCGTGGCGCACTCGGACCGCCCGAAGTCACGGTCCAGCCCAACTTCGAGATCCATATCGCGTCCGACCTCTATCCCGTCAATATCATGAAAAGGCTCGCACCGATCACGTCGCCGGTCAAGAGCGATGTGGCGATCATCGTCAAACTCGAGAAGGGACGGGTGGCCGAGGCGCTCGTCGAGGATGACACACTGGATGTCATCGAGCTGCTCACCACACTCTCGGGCAAGCCGTTACCACGAAATGTCGTCACCGAGCTGAAGGAATGGACGGCGCATACCGATCGGTTCGTACTCTACCCCGACTACGCCCTTCTCGAGTGCGAGCCGGAGATCGTCCTGCCGGAAAAAATGACGGTGGAAGAGATCACCGCCGCGCTCCGGATCATCCGCACCCCGAAAAAGGTCTTCGATCATCTGGAACAAGCCGCCGCCTTTCCGCTTTTCATCGCGCACACGAAGGCACATTTGAAAAAAGTCCCAAACGGTGTGGACAGTCTCATCGCCCCCTCGAAGAAGAAGAAGAAGAAGAAGGAACCCCAAAAAAGCACCCAAACTCCAAAAGCGAATGGGACGACACGGGGGGCCGAAGCCAACGCGCAGCGTTCCCGCAAACCCACCGCCCGGATCGGTCGCCGCCGCCGCATCGTGCTCGAGCTTTCCTCCGAAGAACTATTGAAGACCCTCTCCAAAGCGCTATTGGAAGAAAAGTGCCAGTTCTCTATCGAACGGTCGCAACGAACCATCACCTACCCCGCCAGCCAAGAGTCGCGGGTCGACGAGATACTGGCGTCGATAGCAAAGGAGTATACGATCGAGATCGAGGATATTGATTGAAATGGCTCCCACCCACGGCCCGCTCATCGTTCAAAGCGACTATACCGTCCTCATCGAGGTCGAGCATCCCGATTATATCGCTTCCCGGGATTTCCTCGCGGGGTTCACGGAACTGGTCAAATCACCGGATTTCATCCATACCTACCGGATCACGCCGCTCTCGCTCTGGAACGCCGCCGCGCTCGACATCTCGCTCGCCTCGATCATCGAGGGGCTGAACCGCTTTTGCAGGTACGATATCCCGCCAAATGTCCTCACCATGATCCGTGAATGGTATGGCGCTTACGGCCAGCTGATCCTCGAACGCGGGGTCGAAAATGAATTGCGCCTCACCGTCACCGACCCGTTCATATTGGAAACGATCACCAACGATTCCGCGCTCGGAGCCTATTGGCTCCGGCGAGAGGGCGCGTCGCTGTTCATCGATAGAAACGAGCGCGGGACGGTCAAACACGCACTGGTCAAGCGCGGCTATCCGGTCAAGGACCTCTGCGGGTATGTCACCGGCGAACCGTTCGAGATTTGCCTCCGCGAGGTCGATGCCGACGGTGAGCCGTTCACGCTCCGCGACTATCAGTCCGAAGCGGTGGAGGTATTCTATCAGGGTGGGAGCAAGACCGGTGGGTGCGGTGTCATCGTCCTCCCCTGCGGATCGGGAAAGACGATCATCGGACTCGGGATCATGGCCAAGCTTTCCACTTCGGTGCTCATCATTTCCACGAACAATGTCGCGGTCCATCAATGGCGCGACGAGATCATCGCCAAGACCCATGTGCACGCAGATTCGATCGGGGAGTATACGGGGCTGTGCAAGAACATCCGTGCGATCACGATCACCACCTATCAGATGTTGACCCACCGCAGATCGAAAGAGGATCCGTTCCATCATCTCGAGCTGTTCTCGAAACGGAACTGGGGCTTGATCATCTACGACGAGGTGCATCTCCTTCCCGCGCCGGTCTTCCGCGCCACCACACAGATCCAGGCGAAACGGCGCCTGGGGCTCACCGCCACACTGGTCCGCGAAGATGGGTTGGAGGGGGATGTGTTCGCATTGATCGGCCCGAAACGATACGACATCCCGTGGAAGACCCTCGAAAACCGTGGATACATCGCCGAGGCGTTCTGTACCGAGTACCGCGTCGGGCTGGCAGCCGATACAAAACGGGATTACGCCTACGCACCGAAACGGCGGAAATTCCGGATCGCAGCGGAGAATCCCACGAAGCTGGCGCTCGTACGGGAGCTCATCGACAACCACCGGCACGATAGTATCCTCGTCATCGGCCAGTACATCGCACAGGTGGAAATGTTCGCAGAAGAGCTGGGTGCGCCGCTGATCATGGGGCGAACAAAGGAGGAGAAACGCGAAGAGCTCTACCACGCCTTCAAACGTGGCACGATCAACCTTCTCGTCGTCTCGAAAGTTGCGAACTTCGCCGTGGACCTCCCGGATGCCAATGTGATGATCCAGGTCTCGGGTACCTTCGGTTCGCGCCAGGAAGAAGCGCAACGGTTGGGACGGCTCCTCCGTCCAAAACATTACCCGTCGTATTTCTATACCCTCGTATCGAAAGGGACCGTGGAGCAGAAGTTCGGCACCAAGCGTCAGCTCTACCTCGTCGAGCAGGGCTACAAGTACCGGATCAAATATTACTGAGATCGAGTCGGGGAGCGGTGTGCGGAGTGCGGGTAGCGGGGCCGCCCCACCCCCTTTCTTTTTCTTATATCACGCATGAAACAAATCCTTCACACACCTCATCTATGGGGTTTTTGTTTCATGGCAGTTTAGGATGAGTGCGACTGTTAGGGGCTGACCGAGAACTAGGCTGGGGATAGGATAGGCTATATAATTTGCCAATAAAAGCTAGATAAGAGGATGACCGGCACCGCAACGAAAGGGGTTTCCTGTCGGGCAGCTTCATCTACTATGGGTTGAGAGTCGAGATACTTCTACTGCGAAATCACCCCGATCGGTGGACGACACCATGGGAATGGCGAAATGGCAAGAGATGTCAGAAGCCGCGAGGAGCGAATAACGAATAACCAAACATATTTATAGCTCCCTCTCCAATATATTCTGGCACCTATCGCAAGATAGGCTCGGATGAAAAAAAAGGGATGGGATGTACGACCGAAGCGCTCCGCCCCCGACTCTGAGCGGTGGACGATCGGTTTACCTTTTTTTTCCTCCTATGACACATATGGAGGAAACGCATAATGGCTTTCACGAGCGAGCATAGCCAATTCGCTGAGCTGATGCTCAAAGAAGGGATAAGAAACGAGAACGGCGTGCCAGGAAACACAATGGTCGGCATCGACAGCATCGTGCTGAAGCAAACCGGTCTATATAACCGCATGGAACAGCGTACACGGAGGAGTTCGAACTCCAGCGCCGAAACTAAAACCAAAACTAAAACCAGTACCAACACCAGCAGCACACAGCCACCAGAACCAACCCCACAACCGCGACCGTCGCCGTCGAGACCGGACCGCACCCCGCCACAGCCGAACACGAACGAACCGCTCCTCGACCGCAACCCGTCCATAGGCGGCGCGCGCCGTTCGATCGGGACCTCGGCGGCGCCACCGTACACCGATACGCGACCATGGCCGAAAAGTGATGCGGGTACGATGACATCGAAACCGGCCTCCGCGTTCCGCACTCACCCCGACAGGGTCAAGAGCGCCACTGTTGTGGCGCGGACGAGCTCGCAAGCGCCCCTCGCGGAGCCAAAGCCCGAAACGGAGCCCAAAACGGAGCCCGAACCCAAAGCCATATCCAAATCCAAATACTGCGAGCTGTGCGGCCAACGGGAAGGAAAGAACAACTGCGTGAACTGCCGCAAGCATGTCTGTTCGCGATGCTACACCCGTTTTCTCGGGCTCTGCCGCGACTGCAAGAAGAAGTTCGGCTCGCGGTAAGGCGGGACCACATTCACCACCGGCGTTGGCGACTCTCTCCAACTACCAGACGAGAGCATAGCATTCAGCAGAGACGATCCCTGCGGGCTGCATTTCTGCAAACATGGCCAAAGGGAGTACCCTTCGCCAATATTCAGCAGAAAGGGTTCCTTTGGACTTCCTTTCTGCGAACA
>CAZSUE010000351.1:0-5696 GCA_964609045.1 uncultured archaeon
CGACGGGCGTTCTTCCATCGCCGCGATGACGCCATCCTCGATAAATAGCGTTCCCTGGACGAACCCGTCGGGTCTATATATCCAGCCACTGACTTCAAAAGCCGGTATCACGAGGGCCACGACCACCAGCGTCGATCATTCGTCCAGCAAGCTCCAAGATTCAAAGGATCACACCGCTCGTTCGGTCATCTGCCGATTTGCTCCATCGCGCTTGACCGAGCCGTCCCACGAAGAGAGAGAGAGAGGAAGAGAAGGACATCGAGAAAGGGAACGGGAACGGTACCGATAAGGTATAGATAAGGTATGGATAATCTTTATGGACATATGAAGGGGAAGAGGCATTGGCATCGGCATGGAGGGAGAGATAGGATACGATACGATATGATATGATATGACATGATATGATACGACGCGATGCGACGCGCGCGCCCCCTCGCCCCTCAACGCTCACATTTAATCGCTCTCGATCCGCGGCGCGAGGAGGTAGCGCACATGACCGGTATCTTCGGCAATATCGTACTCGATCTTGACCGGGTAATCGGTGCCGAGGTTGATGGTGATCATGGGTGCTTTACAGGCCTTGATCATCTTCCCGAAATAATTGAGCGAGAAGAGGGATTTGACCGTCTCTTCGCATTCCAGTTCCTTGAGGAGGTCCTTCGGAAGCTTCAAATTCACCGAATCGGTATCGCCCTCGGAGGAGAGTTCGAACCCGTCCGGGGATGCGATCAGCGCGATATGTTCGGAGATCGGTTCCGAGGCCTTGATCCCGTTGAGCACCTGGTCGGTGGCGATCACGACCTTGGAGGGGAGGTCGATATTGGGCACCTTCGGGTCGGTCATACTCGTGGTGTCCACGAGCGCCATCCTCCGCGTGACATTGACCACCTTCAATATGAGCCGGTTCCGGTCCACATCGTGGAAGAGTGAGATGATATCGCTGCCCTTGGCGAGCTTGAGGACATCCTTGAGCTTATCGATATCGATCCCGAGCTGGATACCGTCCGCTTTGAATTCCTCGAACGCCGCAGCGCTGATCGAGAGGTCGACCATCGCCACATGCGCGGGGTCGACCGCGCGGAGCGTGATGCCATCCTCCTCGACATTGAATTTTGCTTCATCGACTAAGGTATCGACGATTCCGATGATTTCTTTTAGGATCTCCGATTTGATTTCAGCCTGGAACATCTCCATACTCCCCGTGGCGATGATTAAGATATAAAGTGGAACGCGTCTCCCGTTTCGAGCTGCTGGTTGGGCACCGAAGCGGGTACAGTTTGATACACGAAAGTTGTTAGCACATTGAATTAATCCGGCCTTCACCACGCATTAACGTCTCAATTTAAATAGTTTATCCCATCCTGTGGGAAAACCACTGTCGATCGGTTGATCGTCGTCACTCGCACACCACAGCGTGAACACAATAGATTCAATATTCGCGCCAGGAATGCTTGCATTTCACACAACGATAGATCCGTGTGGGCGGTTCGTCGGCGGCGCGGGTCTGGCGGAGGACCCAGTATGCAAGATTGTGGCCACATTTCGGACAAGTGACCGCCGTGGTGGGTAGAGTATCCAGTTCATCTTCGAAGATGGCGACCTCTCGGATCTCGCTTTCTTCCTTGATCACCGACTCCGAATCATCTGCGGCCGTTTCTTCGTAGCCACACTTTCCGCAGACCATAATCCCTTTCTTTGGGAACATTAGCGATCGGCATTCAGGGCAAAACATCGTGTCACCAAAGGGGTAAATTGCAGCGGCCATTAAAAGTTACCGGCCTCTACCAAACCGATCTCGCCCCAGCATGCATACGTTGTGGGATGAACGACCCATCCAGTGATCCAAATGAAGATGAAGATGAGGATGAGGATGGATATGGGTGTGGATATTAGAATATGGATAAGGTATGATCATAAACTTGAACTTGAACATGAACTTGAACATGAACTTGAACATGAATCGCGAACTCTCCCGCGTCACCACCCCAACCGGCGCACGATGGTCGAATGCAGTCGTTCCCGCTCCTCCTCCGAACCGTCTTTTGCATGCTCGACCACCGCTTGAAGCTGACGGTAGCCGCCCTCCTTCAGCCGTCGTTTTACACCCCCGTCGAGCTGTGCGCCGAACGCCTCACCCCATTCACGCTCGTAGCCCGACAAGAAAGTAGCGTCGGTCTGCCCCGTTGCCGTGGCCAATGACGCCCATCGACCCGCCAGTTGGCCGGCCGCCATGGCAAAGTAGACCCCTTCGCCACTGGCCATGTTCGCCTGTCCCGCCGCGTCGCCGGCGAGGAGGATGCCGGGTGCGAAGGTCCGTTTCGCGCTGCCCGGATACGCCATCATGCTCGGCGTCCCGCGTTTCACCCGCGCCCCGTCGATCTTTCGTGCCAGTACGGGATGCTCGGTCCGGAGCCGATCGAGTTTCCTTTTCAAAGGCACCGATTTGCCCTTCAGCTCGCTTGCGAGCGCGCCGAGCCCGAGGGTCAGCTCCTCGCGTTTCGGAAAGAGCCATGCATACGAGCTTGCAGAGATCGACGCGCCGATATAGAGCTCGAACGCATCGCCGATCCGCCGTTCGATGAGCGCGCGTGGAAGCGCGAGATAGTAGGTATACTGGACCGCGATCCTGTCGCGGCGCTTCGCATCGAGCCCACACCAGCGCCTGAGCGGCGAATGCGCGCCGTCGCAACCGATCACCAGTGGCGCCTCCAGCATCACCATGCGCCGGTCCGGGTCGCTGGCGCGGAGCCAGACCCGCTCGTCGGACCGCTGGATCGCGATCGCCGCGGTCTGCTCGACCGTTACGGCGCCCGCCGCTCGCGCCTCCGAGACGAGATACCGATCGAAGACGCTGCGGCGGACGGTGGCGCCGCATCGGGACGGGGTGAGCGGTATATCGAGCCGTGCCCCCGTCGGGGTGTGGAGCCGGATCGTATCGATCTTTCGCTCCACGATGGTGGAAGGGATATCGAATTCTCGCAGCACCTTCGAGGTGATACCGCCGCCGCAGGGCTTTTCGCGCTGAAAGGTCGCTTTCTCGAGGAGGAGCGTCTTCCGACCCGCCGCTGCGCAGGTTTGTGCCGCCATGGCGCCCGCCGGGCCCGCGCCGACGACGATAACATCCCATCGTGTCCGGTGTAGATCGATCATTGTCCCGTATCCGTCTCGTACCATACCTCAGGCGCGGCGGCTCATTAATGAACTTTCCGGGTAAAAGCTATATAGGAGATGTGCTGCGGCGCGAGGGTCGGCCGACGAATAACGATCGGCCAAACTGGTCAATAACACGCTAAGCATGCTATAAGCCGGGGATGCGCAACCGTTCCGGATGCTCGGTCAGTGCGACCACACGACTGTCGGCACGTTCGTCGGCGATCTCATACCCGAGCATCTCGCCAAGGGTGGAGGCGAAGGAGCGGACGCGTTCGAACGAGGGCATGTTCTCGATGGTCATCCGCAGCCGCGAATACCCCACATAGACATACGCCTTGGGCTCGACGATCAACGGTTCCGCCATCTCGTCGAGGCGGGCGTATTTTGCTTCATACCCGATATTGTACCCCTCCACCAGCGTATGTCTGATCACCGTGCGCGTATCGAGCGACGGGAGCAGCTCCAGTGTCTCCATGAGCTGGTCCCAGCCATGCGATCGTGGGAGGAGCGGGACGCAGAGCTTGCGATAGATCGCCGGCGTCGGCGCGTCCACTGAAATATAGAGCTGGGTGGGAAGCGGATCCAGCGAGGCCAATACATCCGGAGAGGTGCCGTTGGTAACGAGGAAGGTGGTCATCTTACGACGGTGACAGAGGCGGATGAACGCGCCGAGATGGGGGTAGAGCGTGGGCTCGCCCGTGAGGCTGATCGCCACCTGGGTCGGGTCCTGGGCCTCCTCCCACAGCTGGGTATCGCACCGCTCGTCGCCCTTATACCCCGATACCAGCTCGCGCTGGCCGGCGATCAATCCGTCGAGGATCGCCTCGGGCTCGTCGGCCGCGGCGATGGCGGTCTCCGAGAAATCCTGGAACCGCCAGCAGAAGAGACATTTCTGGGTACAATGATTGACCGTGGGGCTCATCTGGAGGCAGCGGTGCGTGGGGATGCCATAGAACTGCTCTTTGTAACAGCGGCGGTCGTGTAAGAGTTTCTGGCGCATCCAGTGGCAGAGCTTGACACCGCTGTGCTCGTGCTCGCCGGCGAGGCGGTAGCGCTGTTTGTAAAGGATCCTCCGCAGATCGTCGTTCATGGTTATGCCACTCTCGTATCGGTGTGGGCTATAATACTATTGTCATCCCGTCGGTGGTCGGTGGTGGTCGGTGATGTGGGGGTTGGGAGTTCGTCTTCACACGCCCACCTTCGTCATCGACGGTGATCGCCCGCCGGTTCACCACTCCGGTGCATAATAGCCACGGTCGCGGTCGAGGAACTTCAACATCCGCGTCGCGAGGTGCTTGGCGGGGACATCCTGGAGCGAAAAGAGCGCGGTGGTCCCACGCTGGCCGCGGCTGGATCGCTTTTTCTCGATGAACGAGAGTCGCGCGAGGTCTTTCAGATAATAATAGAACTGGGTGTGCGCGCGCGGTTCTTCGTCGTACTCCTCGCAAACCAGTTTGTAGTGCTCTTCGATCTCGCCGGTGGTGGCAAAGGTGGCGTCCTGCAGCGCACGACCCACCGCGAGGAGCGCGAGCTTCCGGTGGAACTCGAGCTGACTGATCTGGATCACATCGAAGGTGGGATAGATCTCCGCCTTCACCGCGCGAACATGTTCCGCATTGACCTCTGCGGCGTCCTTGGTCACCGCGTGGCGGCCCGCCTTCTCGAGCACCTCCAGTGCGTATCGCGCATCGCCGACCTCCGCACCGATATCGCTGATGAGCTCCACCACCTCATCTTGAATGGCGTCGGGTCGGAACGCGAGTGCGACGCGCTGCGAGATGATGTCGTAGAGCTGCTCGCCGTCGTAATGGTCCAGTGTGAGCGTGTTGCCGCGACGGAAGGTGCTGATAATACTGGGGTCGAACCGATCGAGAATGAACTTTTGCGAGACGAGGATCACCGATATCGACCCGCGCGGTTCCGTTTCCTCCTCGTCGAACCGCGTCAACGCATAGATCATTTCCGGGCCGCTGCGCTGCAGTAGCTCGTCCACCTCGTCGAGGACGACGATGAGGCGCTCTTCGTAGCGCTTGAGGTCGCGACGCAACATGCTCAGCATCTCCTCGACGCTGTACCCGCGCGACGGGAAGTGCTTTTGATACATATGGAGGAGCTTCAGTGCGACATTCGACGCGGTCTTGTGCAAGCGGCAATTGAGATAAGAGTACCTGAACTTTTCTTCACCCTGTTGAGCGAATTTGACGAAATCGTCGGCGAAGCGTTTCGAAAGCACGGTCTTGCCGGAGCCGACCGGGCCGGTGATGAGGACGTGGACCGTGATGGGCGACTGGAGGGCGGGGCGGAAGAGTTCCACGAGCTTGAGCGCCTCGTTCTCGCGATGCGGCAGCTCCTCGGGAACATAATCGAACGAGAGTCTGGAAGGGTGAACGATAAGGGTCCGTGAGCGCATAGCGTCGGCAATGATCTTCATTAGGAGGTGATCTGCGTTCTTTCGTAATAATCTTATGCTGAAGAGGAAGGGTTGGGGCGGGGTGCGGGGAGCGGTTAGCGGGGAGCGGTTAGCGGGGTGCGGGGAGCGGTTA
>CAZSUE010000352.1:0-5694 GCA_964609045.1 uncultured archaeon
AGCCATGCCGCATGCACACATGTCGCATGCACACATGCCGCATGCACACATGCCCCCGCCTCGAACTTGTTCACTGCGTCCTCGACGGTCATAGCCGGGTCGAGGCCGGTGATAACATCGATACCGGCCGCATCGAGCACATTGAACGCGTTGGGGCCGATATTACCGGTCAAGACCACTTTGGCCCCTTTTTGCGATACGAGTTGTGCAGCCTGGATGCCCGCACCGCCAGGGGCGGAGAGCGCCGGATTTTCGAATCCTTCCACAGTATCGTCTTCGGTGTCGACGAAGATGAAATAGCTGCACCGCCCAAACCGCGGGTCGATCGTCGCACTTGTCTCTGGCCCTGTTGCTGAAATAATAAGCTTCATATTCTGCCTCCAGGTGTATCGTATGGTCGTGTTGGTGAAATTCGATGGTCGGTTGATCGTTGGTCCTTCGCGTTGGTCTCTTCTCGGGCCTCGGCCCGGCGCACCCGCCGTCGGATCATATCATTGCTTCCATTCGAGGATGCTGCCGCATTGGGGACAGCGACGTTTAAAACATGGTACCGACGGTTCCTGCGGTCCGCCCCATCCGCAGCCGGGACAGCGGCACCCGCCGAGGCGCGAAAGTGCCTCCGGCCGCTGAGCGGCGCTTTTTGTCGTGGCCGGTCGGGACGATGACCGAACGGAGCCTGGGTTCGAGGTCGAGGTTGAGATCGAAGTTGAGATCGATGTCGCCGAAGATCGTTCGGCGACTGTCTCGGTGTCGCAGTCGGTGTTGGTTTCGGTGTCGGCTTTGGCTTCGTCGTATACCTCGACCTCGCGCAATCGAGCCGCTTGCAGATCCAGGGCGCCCAGCGCGTCACGGATCGTCCCGTCGAGACCGGTGATCGTCTGGATGCCCGCAGATCCGAATACCCGCTCAACATTGGGCCCGATCATCCCGGTCAAGACCGTGGTCGCGCCCATATCGACGATATACTGCGCCGCTTTCACCCCTGCGCCGCCAGCGAGGTCCGCCGCGGGGTTTGGAAGTGTGCGATAGGTCTGCGCCGCGGGGTCGACGAGGATGAAGTACTGGCATCGTCCGAACGCGGGATCGATGGCCGCGTCGAGGTTCGGCGCGCTCGCCGAGATCGCAACCGTTTTCGCCATAACCGAAGAACCCCCGCACATTCACTTCTTCGTGTATGCGACGATATTATCCACGATGGAGTGGAACGCCTGCGCGGCGGGCGACCCCTCGTGTGCGAGCACGATCGGTTCGCCACTGTCGCCGCTTTCCACGATCTTGGGATCGATGGGCACTTTCCCGAGGAACGGGACATCCATCTCCTCCGCCGCTTTCTTGCCACCACCGGCCTTGAAGAGATCGGTGGTCTCGCCGCAATGCGGACAGACGAACCCGCTCATGTTCTCGACGATGCCGACGATGGGCAGCTTGAGGACGCGCGCGAAGTTCACCGATTTGCGTGAATCGAGGAGTGCGACCTCCTGCGGGGTGGTCACAACGATGGCGCCGGCGGTCTCCGGTATCAGCTGCGCAATACTCAGCGGCTCGTCACCGGTGCCCGGCGGGAGATCGATGATAAGGTAATCGAGGTCGCCCCAGTGCACCTCGCCGAGGAACTGCCGGATCGCGCCCATCTTCATCGGGCCGCGCCAGATCACGGGCGAGTCTCTCGTCGAGAGGAGGAACGCCATGGACATGACCTTCAGATGTGGCGGGACGAGCACCGGCGTGATACCCTTTTCGTCGCCCATGACGCGTTCGTTCTCAATATTGAGCATCTTGGGGATGTTCGGGCCATGGATATCGACATCGAGGAGGCCTACCTCCGAGCCGTGCATCGAGAGCGAAAAGGCGAGGTTGACGGCAACGGTCGATTTGCCCACACCTCCCTTCCCGCTGAGGACGACGAACTTATGCTTGATCCGTTTCAGTGCGTCGGTGATCTGTTGTTGGTCATCTTGAGGATCCTGTTTCTGTATCGCTTTCATCATGTTCACCTTGGGGTCACTCACGAGTTGATCGTTGAATGACGAGTTAGCAACGGGTTATGAGGTTGGTCTTTTTCATTATTGTCATGGGCCGTTCGTCATGGGCTGTGCGTGTGTTGCCTCGTTCGCATGCGAAGTTTGGGCGTGGGAGTCACTGGCCTGTACCGCTATCTCCTTTATCCCGTACATGTTCGGGCGTGGCGGGAGGTGAGGTGTGCTCGTAGCGCCATACTCGGCTCTTAATCCACCAGGAAGCGTTCGATGGTCTCCTCGGTGATCAGATCTGGCTTCGTGATCTTACGGAACCGCGCCTTCACTTCTGGTTCGCCCTGTGCGGAGAGCGAGACCTCCACGCCGTAGGCACGCCCGCCCATGATCAACCGCACCGGGTACCAGAACACAGTCCATTGGTCACCGCGTCGCGTTTTCGCGTGCTCGACATGGGGAAGGAGCATTCCGAACTTTTCGAACTTGCTGATATTGTTCGCATACGAATACGAATAGGTCAGCGCTTTGGAGAGCGTATCGATGGTCTCTTCGCCGTTTTCGTCAGAGCCGATCGAGTGCTTCAGATCGTACCAGGAGAAATGATGGAACTCGATATCTTTCGACCAGGGATACATCCGCGTATACCTGAGCCGATATTCTTTCCTGGCGTTCGGCGGCGCTTCCCACGCGATCCTTGCATCTGTATGTTGCATCCGCCCCCGCGGGACGACATCGTGGACGGCGACCGTCCAGAGGAACGGAGTGATCGACGGGAGGATGGATAGTTCCGTTTCGGGGTCCTGGCCCGAGCCGGGGTCCTGGCCCGAGCTGGGACGACGATGAACCGCTGTAGTGGGAACGCCTGCCCTGGACCAGTTCCGATTCCGCTGCGTGTGTCGCCCCTTCCGGCGGAGGGTACGGATATCTGCTCCGCCGTGTTCGGAGCGGATATACTGTTTCAGTCGTAGATAGACGATTGCGCGGAAGAGAACCCGTATGGCGATCCCTCCGCCGACGATAACATAGGCGAGCGTCATGAGATAGGAAAAGTAGATCCTCCCCAACGCGGTCCCGCGAAGATTGAGGAGAAGGATGATCATCGTTCCGCTGAACCCGAGCATAATGAAATTGATCCCCCGCTCGTAATTGAACGAATAATAACGATTATAGAAGGGGTAGAACGGCCTAATCGGGTAATCGGTGAAAAGGTCTGCCAGTGTATGTGACCCCGCTCCAAGAACCACCATGGCAAAGGCGTGAAGGAACGGGACGCCGAGATAGTGGGAGGCGAGTATCCCGAGCACCAGCCCCAAGGTGAGGATGAAGGGGACCGAGTGGGTAACGGTCCGGTGTTGCAGTGCTTTGACGCGCCGACTGAGCGGGAAGAAAAAGATATCGAAATCTGGGATGATCGCTGCGATGGCACAGAGCGCATGAAGCGTTTCGTTCCTAATTCCCATCCCATAGGGGAGGAGATACCCGATGAGCATATGGGTCATAACATCCATGGTCGTGCATCCATGTCGTGGTACGAGACGGTATCAGGTGGAGCGGTTACCAGTGAAGGTTTGCGAGATGGGTCTACTCGTCCGCGCCAGTGTCATGTTATGATCGTTTTTATAGTGATCGTCGGTGCGGTCTCCGTGGAACTGTCGCGAACTGTCGCACGTGTGCGGCTAAAATAGCGCCCTCTGGCCGACATCGGACCGATCCGCTCACGGGCGGGGTAGTCAACAGGGATTTATCTATGTTCCTACCTCTTTTCGCTGGTGTTTTCCGGTTCGCGTCACCCGGGATGATCGACATTTTCTGGTCCGTTCCCACTTTCGTTTCCCGTACCGCTGTTCGTTCTCGCCCATCTTTTCATCGGTTTCCATATTGGATCGGGGTGCCTTTTTCCGTCGATCCGTTCCCGTTCCCATTCTCGTTTTCGTCACCTTCATCGTTGGCCCCACGAAGGTTGCCGGCCCCTGCCGCCTCCACCGCCACCGCCACCGCTTTATCCTCGCGCTCCCGACCCGACGTATGCTCTTTTAGCGCCTCGGCGAGGGTCAGCTCACCCAGCGCCACCCGCCGCGCGAGATTGCGACCGATGGTCACCTTGCCGCTGCTCTCGAGCCGGCTGAGACGCTGAATATTCTTCAGCTCGCCGTCGGTGGGATGAATAGCGAACCGATCATGCACCGGCTCGCCCTGAGTAATGGCGATATTGATCGCAGCATGGATGTCCCGATCCTCCACACGCTCACTGGTGTTGGTCTCGTCCACGATCTCTACTTCGCATCCGCGTTCGAGGAGCGCGTTGATGATACGGTTACGTTGTGTGGTCGCGCCGTGGCCGATACGGATGGTCACGCGTTTCGAGGGATAGGTCGCGAGCATTTGGTCGATATAGGGCGCGGTGCGCTCCACCGACGGCGCTTGATAGGTATTGACGATGGTCCCGTCGCCGATGACCGCGATGCCGGGCCGCTTCCCGGGATCGACCCCGATCACCAGATGCGTGTACTCATCGCCGCCGGCGAGGAGATGCACCGCGGAATTGATGGCGCGCTGGATCGCCGCATCCCGTTGAAGCGAGCCATAGGTGCGATCCGCCCTGGGCGCGTCGGTGTCCTCGTCGCGGTTTTCATCAGGTTCTTCATCGGGTTCTTCATCGCGTTTTGCTCGAGCGTTTTGCTCTTTTTCCATTTCCGGTCCTGCCTCGATCCCGATGATGCCCTCAAACGCGATAGAGGGTTGCTCGAACCTCGATGTGAGGATGACGCCCACGGTGCGCGGGATCGGTTCGTCGAACTCGAGCGAGACGAACGGGAGCCCTTTTTCGCGCAGCGTCCGGACAAGATCGTAGTAGAGCGAAAAGTTCTCCGTCAATACCCCGATGATCTTCATTCCAGTCCCTTCATTCCAGTCCGATGGAGGGTAGGGAGCGGTGGTAACAAAAAGGTTTCCACCGGATCGCGACCGTCATGGGGCCCAATGCCCCAATGCGCCCAACGACCGATCCAGTGGACTCTCACCGCAGTGGATGGGAGATGAGGGAGTCCGGCATCGGAATCCGGCATCGAGACGATGTATCCGATCGGGCGTGGATCAGAGGACACCCACTTCTTTTCCCGCCGTTCCGAAGATGCGCAGCGCTTTATCCAGATCCTCGCGGGTCAGCCCGGCGTTCATGATGGTACGGATCCGCGCTTTATCGCGCGCCACCATGGGGAAGACGATCGGTAGTGCGAACACGCCCTCCTCCATCACTTTATCGGAGAGTGCCTTTGCTTTATGCGATTCACCGCACATCACCGGCGTGATCGGCGTCTCGGAGTTGCCGGTATCGAATCCGAGGCTCTCCAACTCTTTCTTGAAGTAGTTCGTATTGTCCCAGAGCGCCTTGTGATGCTCCGGCTCGGTCTCGAGGACGTCGATGGCGGCGAGCTGCGCAGCGGCCACACATGGTGGATGCGACCCGGAGAGGAGCCATGTGCGTGAGGTATTATAGGCGTAGTTCACGAGATCCTGACTACCCGCGATGAGTCCGCCCACGGAGCCGTATGCCTTCGAGAATGTGCCCATCTCGACATGGATGTCGCCCTCGACGCCGAAATGGGTGCCGATGCCCTCGCCGTGCGGCCCGAGCACACCTTCGCCGTGCGCATCGTCCACATAGGTCATGGCGCCCACTTCACTTGCGAGCGAAACGATGGTATCCATGGGTGCGACATCG
>CAZSUE010000353.1:0-2031 GCA_964609045.1 uncultured archaeon
CTCTGCGCGCAAACGGATCAATGCGACGAAACAGAACATGACCGCCGCGCAACGCATGTACGATATGCTCAAGAGCGAGATCGAGACACTGACGCTCGAGACCGAGCCCGTGTATCCCGCCACGGCGGAGGACGAGGAGCTCCAGGTCACCGAAGAGCATCTCAGTCGTGCACGCTATGCGGCGCGCGAGGAGGCCTATAACCGTGCCATGGAGCTGGTAACGAAGATCGACGATGTCCTCATGGAGGTGCGGGTGCGCCAATCCACGGCCATCGGTGAGATGCTCGATATCTATATTGCGAACCAACGGCCAGCGTTCTGTCCCGAAGAGCTCGAACCCATGCTCGAGCGGCTGCCCGCGCTTTCCAAAGCGGGTGATCTCGAGCGGATGATCGATACGGCGGAAGAGGTCATCGAATCGATCAAGGAACGCAAAGAGCTGGTGAAAGAGGTCAAGTCGAACATCGGCGATGTGAAAGCGCGTTTGACGGAGCTGAAGGGGCGCATCGACGAGGTCAGCGATCGCTACGAGCTCAGCATCGAGCCCGCGCACAAAACCTTCAAGGAGGCGGTGGGCGCGGTCAAGGGCCATGAATTCTACGACGCGCTGGAATACAGCAACCATGCGTTGCGCCAGGGCGACGAGATCGAGCACCAGCTCGGCATCATCGACGCGATCGGGAGCGCGAAGGAAAAGATCGAGGAGGCGCAGGAGAAAGGCGCCGATACCGAGAAAGCGGAATCGATGCTCGTCGAGGCGCGGGAACTCTTCAATCGTCGCGCCTACGAGGAGGCTGCCGAGCTCGCCGAGGAATGCAACGACGAGGCGGAAAAGGCGATCCACCGGCTCCAGATCAACGAGTTCTTCGAGGACTCGAAACAGAAATTGATGGAGGCAAAGAAGCTCGGGGCGAATGTGAAAGAGATCGTCGGCCAGTTCAAACGCGGCAAGGCTGCGTTGGACGAGAACGACTACGAGACCGCCATCGAGCTGATCATGCAGAGCGGGAAAGCCGCCGAAGAGATCAAAGAGAACTATACCGCGATCCGCAAGCAGCTATTGGAGGGAAAAACGGTCCTCTCCCATGCAAAGCAGCGCGGGATCAATATCTCCGCCGCGGTGGAGCTCTACCAGCAAAGCCGCGACGCGTTGAGCGCCAACGAGTTCGAAGCGGCGCGCGAAGCGGTGGACAGCTGTCTCGATGAGGTCGAGCGGCTCACCGTGAAATGGGACGAGCTCGAACCGCTGTTCGACGATGCGAAGACGAAGATATCCGAGGCAAAGGAGGCGGGCGCGAGTATCAAGAAGGCGCTGGAGCTTTTGAAGGAGGCGAAGGACGCGCTCTCGAACAACGAGTTCGATAAGGCGAAACTCGCCGTGGTCAAGAGCGGCGACGAAGCGATCGACTCGAAGAAGTATTACGAAGAGATCTCGCGCGTATTCAAAAGCTCGAAAGAGCGGATCGCAAAGGCGAAAGAGTACGATGTGGATATCTCACAGCCCATCGAGCTCCTCCGCCAGGGCAAGCTGCTCATGGAGGATGCGCAGTACGAGGAAGCGCTCGCTTCCATGCGCCAGGCGGGGACGGAAGCTGAGATGCTGATCCAGCCGATCCTCGTCAAGGAGATACTCAACGATTCGCGCAATAAGATCTCCGAGGCAAAGAAGATCGGTGCCAATATCACGCAGCCGCTGGAGCTATTGAAAGAGGGGAAGGAACTCCTCGACGCCAATAAGTTCGACGAAGCGAAGGAGATGATCAAGACGGCCGGCGACGAGGCCGAGGAGATCATGAACAAATATCTCGATATTCAGGAGATATTCAACGAAGCGCGCGGCAAGATCAGTCAGGCGAAGAAGGCGGGCGCGGAGATCAAACAGTCGCTGGCACTGTTGAAGGAAGGGAAGCGCGCGCTGGATAACAACGAGTACGAGAAGGCGAAGGAGTTCATCCTCCAGAGCGGCGACGAGGCCGAAGAGATCGTGAAAGAGTCGTCGATGGAGATCTTCCAGACCGCACAGACCTTGCT
>CAZSUE010000353.1:2041-5668 GCA_964609045.1 uncultured archaeon
GAGGCGGAGTACCTCTTCGAAGAGGCTTCCAACGCGATCGAGACCAAGGACTATTTGAAGGCGCTGAAATACGCGAACGAGTGCAAGGAGTCGCTCGAGAACATCAAAAAGGAGCCGCCGAAGATCTCGTTCCGTATCCCCGACACCGATCTCAAGCCGGATATCTGGAACAAGGTCGAGATCATCGTCTCCAATACCGGCAAGCTGCATGCGAAGGATATCGGGATCAACCTTTCCGGGCCGGTGGAAGTGCTGCGCATCGATAAGATCCCCGAACTGCGCGCCGATGATAGTAAGACCATGGAGATCGGGATGAAGTTCGAGGGCGGCGGGAGCATCCCCATCGATGTTGAGATCAGCTGCTCGAGTTCGCTCACCGGCGAACAGTATGTAACGCGCGAAGCGGAATGGGTCACCGTGGGCAAGGAAGAGGTCGTTACCACCGAACCGGTGGAAGCGGAGGTAGAGGTAGAGGTAGAGGAGGAAAAGAAGAAAGCGCCCGCGCTCCGACCGGGCGCGATCAAGCCGTCCGCGCCGAAGATCAAAACCAAGAAACCGAAGGTCGTCTCCTGCAAGATCTGTTTGGGGTACATCAAGCAGGGGCTGAAGGTCGTCACCTGCGACTGCGGCCGGACCTTCCACGAGACCTGCATCTCGCGGGTGGGCGTCTGTCCCGGGTGCGGCAACGAGGATTTCCCCGAGCTTGAATAACAGGAATGGGGGAAGTAAAGGGTAAAGGGTAAAATGTGAAGTGTGAAATGGCGATGAAAGCAAGTAGCTTTCAGCCATAGGAAATGAAAATTTAGGGTGAGTTCCTCGGTCCTGTACTTTCGACCATGCCAGACCGCCAACGCTTGAAGAGGGCGATGAAATTTTCAAACCAAGTGTGAGGAGAAAAGGATGAGGGGTGAGGAGAAGCGCAAAACGAGGTTGACCGACAACCCCTTTCGTATCGGGTGCCAGGAGTTATAGTATTTGGACCTTTCGGGCAAAAGCTAAATATAGGCTCAGCCACGCCCGAGTTCTTGGTCTGCCACGAACGGGTGGGATGCGGGTATCCGCAGTGGTCCCTGCGCCGTCCACGCGTCCACATCCGTGACGAGCCATACAGCCATACGGCCATACAGCCATACGGCCATACGTCGCGAGACCATTTTCGCGGCTCATTTGCGTCGAGTCATTTTACGGGGACGGTGTTTCTACCGGTTCGTCACCGCCGGGAACGCGGGTAGTTTCGTTTCGGATCGTTTCTAACCGAACCTATATTGAGCTGAGCTAAGCTGAGCTGAGCCGATCCACACTTACATTACATATCCGATCGATCCTGAACGGTCGCCGATAGTATACTCGGTGCTCGATGCACGGTGGCGACGGCAGCGTTAGGGACGGGGGACTGAACTGGGGGAGCATTTTTAATCTGCATCACCCATGCATTCTTCCATCGCGTTTGGGCGATCTGACCTCCGCTATGATCGTTCCTATCGAGGCGACAATTCCGATATTGTGGCCCATAATCTATACCAAACGTCCCCTGATCAAGCATAGACCGTACCATTGGCCCCCGGAGAGTTGAGGGAGAGAGATGCCACAAGAATTGCACTCACGCTCGTTCACGAAGATACTGACGCGCGACCGAACATGCCCGCCGCACAATGGATCGCGGACGAGACAAGAGACCAGTGGCCGCGTGGGGCTCGGAGGTTCCGATCGCCGCTGTGGGCATCGAGATCGAGGTCGACGCCGCCCACTTGCATTTGAACGAACGAGCGTTCTCGCACTGCTCATATTGTTCCTCCTCGTGGCCATGGGTGCTGGCACTTTCTCCGCGCCGCAAGCGGCGACCCTACCCGACCAAGGCGCAGCGGAGAACGACCTCCCGCCATTGACCATGCCACCGCTCGCGCCGTCGTACGATCCGACGGAGGATGTCTTCGCGCGGCTCGCAGCGGCGAAGGCGCCCGGCGGCTACCTCGCCAACCGCACGGAGACGGTGGAGGCGCATTATTATCATACGACCAAGCGCGGGTTCGATCATATCCATCTCGAAGGCAGCCCTGCTGAGATTGGCTACACCCACGCGACGCTGCTGTGGGAAAAGATCGAGCGCGGGATGGGCTCCTACGCGTACCTCACCGAGATGGCGTACGGGCTGGACTGGCCCATGTGCCGTCGACACGGGATGAGCTACTGGCCGTATATCCCCGACGAGTATCGCGAAGAGATCGACGGCATCGTCACCGGCTGTGAGGAGAAGGGCGTGGTGAACCCCGACGGCGAGATCATCGACCGCGCCGATATCGTGGCCTATAACGCGATCTGGGATATTTGGTGGCGAGCCAGTCCGCCGGGCAACCCGCTCTGGTGGTGGCCGCTGGGCGATACGGCGAGGGGTGACACGCCGGTGCATCACTGCTCGGGCTTCGTTGCCACCGGCAACGCCACCGCCGACGGCGGGTTCGTCATGTGCCAGAGTCTCTGGATGCCGTACCATCTCCCGCCCGCGCACGGGGTGTTCGCCGATATCGTTCCCGAACGGGGCAACCGTATGCTCATCGAGCTCCAGGCGGGGTTGATCTGGAGCGGGACGGAGTTCTATCTCAACGATGCGGGGCTCGTCGTCGGTGAGACGACGCTGGGGACCGGCCCGTACCGCTGGGGGAACACACCTGCATTCGTGCGCATCCGCAAGGCGGTCCAGTACGGCTCCTCGATCGACGAGTTCACCGCGATCATGCGCGAGGATAGCAACGGCGCATACTGCGGCGATTACCTCGTCTGCGACGCGAAGACGAACGAGGCCGCGATCGTCGAGCTCGGCTCGTACGAATACGAGGTCTTTACCACCCGCAACGGGTTCCACGGCTCCTGCAACTATCCGTGGGACCCCGAGGTGCGCGAGGAGATGGGCGAGAGCGCGGGGTGGGACCACGGCTGCTATCCGCGCTACTACCGCTTGAACCAGATCAAAGAGATGTACTACGGCGCCATCGATTGCGATATTGCAAAGCGCACGCTGGGTGACCACTGGGACACGGTGGACGAGCGGGTGAACCGGTGCGGGCATACGCTTTGTGGCCATGTGGAGAACGAGTCCGGGTACCCGCACGGCTCGCTGGACGCGAAGGTGGCGAACCGCTCCATGGTGCTGAACCACGAGCTCTGGGCGCGGTACGGCCATTCCTGCGGCGACGATTTCCTCGCCGCCGCGCACGCCGACGAGCATCCGGAGTATGCCTTTGAAAATCTCAAAGACATGATCGCGCAGCCGTATACGACATTTGGGTTCCTCGAGGAGATCACCGTGGTGGTCACGGACCGCACGGGCAAGAGGGTGAGCGATGCGCAGATCGTGTTCGAGAACCGCGCCGACGGCTATCTTACCGACGGGCGCACGGGTGCGGACGGAACGTACACGCACCCGTACTTCCAGACCGGTTCGTACCGCATTTTGGCCCGTGCGGGTGGCTACCGCGGTTCGAAAACGGTGGCGTTCAATACGAGCGGGAGTGTCGAGCTAACGCTGGACCGATCCGAGAACGGGACCGGTACCGAGGTCGGGCGCACCTCGATATGGGTCGCCATGGGGGTCGGAGGCGCGGGCGTCGCTATTGCCGTACCGCTCCTTTG
>CAZSUE010000354.1:0-5640 GCA_964609045.1 uncultured archaeon
TGCAGAGACCCCACGACCGCCTCGGTCGCATCGGCGGCGATGAGGGCGCGATCACGGCACTGGCCCGATATTTCCGCGCCATGGAGGCCGATTCCGAGCTCGAGATTCTCGAGAAGCTCGCCGATCTCCCGCGCACGATCGCTGCGACGAACGATTCTGCGATCGCCGTCTTCCTCGACGAGTTCCAGGTGATCATGCAACTGCTCGACCGCCGAGAGCGGACGACCGATCTTCGCGCGACATTCAAAGATTCTATCGAAAGCCCGCGCTGCAACTTTTTTATCTCAGGCAGCGCGGTCACGATCATGCGCGAACAGATCATCGGCCGCGGCCCGCTCTTCGGACGGTTCACACCGATGTATATTCCGCCGCTCGAGCAGTACTGGGGTCTCGAGCTCGTGCGCAAGCTGGCGGGCATCCTCGATATCGAGATCGGCGAAGAGCTGGTGGCGTACCTCGTCGAATATACGAACGCACAGCCGTATTATATTCACTGTTTCATGAAACAGCTTCATCGGGTACTCCGTCGCACAGGCGTCGATCGTGCCACGCGCGATCTTATCTCGTTAGCGATCAGTAACGAAGAGACCGCGGGCGAGCTGAGCAATTTTTTCGACCAACTCCTCTGGGACTTCATCCAGCACTATAAACCGATCGCATGGCCGGTGCTCGGGTTCATCGCGTCGTACGATACGGATCACCCGATCGATCACGAGGCGCTCTATGGGTTCCTCGAAGGGATCAAGAGTGATGTGCCATGGCTCGCGAAGTACGCGGAATTGGAGACGGCCATGGAGATGCTTACGGACCTGGCCAAAGCAGATGTCCTCCAGACGAACGGACCGGGTAGGAGCATGATCGGTCCGTACCGCTTCGGCTCCGATCCCGTGCTAAAACGGTACGCACAGCTCATGTACGAGCATGAGTTCGAGGGTCGAAGTCTCGATATGGTTGCGCAGGCGGAATATCAGCGGCTATTGGGGTTAACGAGGGATTACAAACGCCAGCTCGGCTACCTCCTCGAATCGCATGTGAAGTATCTCATGCTGCGTTGGGACGGCCGTACCCTCGAAGGTGCGCTCTTCGGTGCCGACGATGCGTTCGGCGTGCCAACCTTCAACGATGTACATGATACGGTGGTGAAGGCTGCCGGCGATCGGATGTTCCAGATCGACGCGTTCGGCTATTTTAACGACGACGCGGTCGGAGGGGTCATTGGTTGGGCGGTCGAGTGTAGGTACCGGAGCCGAAAGGCAGCGCGCAAAGATATCGAGAAGTTTGCAGCAGCACTCGATGCACTCAAAAAGGAGCGTACGCTCGCCGCCATCCAGGGCTGGTTCCTCAGCATCGAGGGGTTCACCACCGACGCACTCGAAGCGCTCGACGAATATGGGATCTATTATTCCGGGAGAGAGGAGCTGAACGCGCTTCTCAAAGCGTTCGGGCTGCGCACCATCGGGTTCGATAGCTAGCTATATAATATTCCATGCGAGAACATCGACGCAGTAGTGGAGTCACAATTTTCCCCTCCAGCAATGTTCGCAGATCGGCCACGTTTTGCTGCGCAAAACGGCACGCTCTGTTTGCACCGTTGGTGCTGCACAGATACGCCATAGTGCTACGCACTGTCAGTCTCCCCGAACATCTTCGATCTATCGATGAATTGCCGCACGGAAAACAGACATGTGTTTTTGTAGCTTGCCGTTAGGCCCGATCCTGCTGCATTTCATTCTCATCTCATCTCATTCCGCCTCGCAGCCCACGGTGGCCAGTGTCGAACCGCACTCGGCAGCCTTCTGCTCGATGATACCAAAGTCCTCGGCGCGGCACTCGAGTTCCATGGTGATGGGTGCGGGCCGCTCCCGCGTCGAGTGTGGATATTTGATATCGAGGATGTTCGTGGTATCGTGCAGCCAGCTGATGAACGACTGCGTCTCGCTATTATTCGGTATCTCGAGGTGGACGGTGACTGTATCGGGGAGGAACGCGACGAGCGCGTCGCGCAGCTCGTCGAGCCCCGCACCGCTCGTGGCCGAGACCGCGATGGGGTCGTCGACGAGCTCGCTGGCTTGGAGCGCATCGAGCTTGCGTGCGAGCTCGTCGTCCGCCACCGTATCGATCTTATTGGCGACGGTCATGATCTCCAGCGGGTACTCGAAGCTCCAGAGCACCTCGAGCGAGGTATTGAGCTTGCGCTCGATCTCGTCGAGCTCTTCGGAGATATCGAAGAGGAGGAGGATGACATCGGAGAGGTAGATCTCCTCGAGCGTGGCGCGGAACGCCTCGATGAGCCAGTGCGGGAGGTCCTCGAGGAACCCGACCGTATCGGTAAAGAGGATGCCAAACGGCATATCGGGCGACCGCCGCGTGGTGGTGGCGAGGGTTGAGAAGAGCTGGTCGTCGGCCTCGATCTCCTCGTCGGTGAGCCGATTCATCAACGTACTCTTGCCCGCGTTCGTATACCCCACGAGGCTGACGAGGTAGAACCCGCGCTCGCGGCGATGCGCGCGCCGTATTCCGCGGGCCACGCGCATGCTCTCGAGCTTGCGCTTGATGGTGACCATCCGCTTTTTCAGCATCCGGTAATACTGCTCGATCTGGTACTCGCCAAGCGCCATGTACCCGGGATGCTCGCCATGGCGCGAGCGATGGATCAGCTCGCGCACCTTCGGCAGCTCGTACTCGAGCCGCGCGAGCTCCACTTGCAATTTCGCCTCGCGGCTGTGCGCGCGTTTGGTAAAGATCTCGAGGACGAGCCGTATCCGATCGTAGACCTCGATCTCGAAATGCCGCGCGAGGTTGTAGAGCTGCACCGGTTTCAGTTCGCTATTGGCGATCACCGCATCGGTCATCTCGGTGAACGCCGCCTTCACCTCATCCATCTTGCCGCTGCCGATATAGTGCTGTGGATGCGGCCGATCGCGGTGCTGGACGATGACCTGTTCCACCTCGAAGTCGAGGGTGCGCGCAAGCGAGAGGATCTCGGTACAGTCGTCGGAAAGCGAGATGATGATCACATGCATGGATCGCCCGATCGGGTAGGTCATGTCCGCCACGATGGAACCGCCCCTGTGTTATCCTTTCACGACGCCCAGCGGCGTCAGTCTCGCCACCGTCTTCGAGATGCCCGCGCCTTCCGTGGTATCCACTACCGCCGAGACATTCTTGTACGCGCCCGGCGCCTCTTCGGCGACGACGCGCTTGCTCGCCGCGCGGATATAGATGCCGCGCTCGCCGAGGCTGTCGATGAGGCGGCTGCCGCGGAACTTGCGCTTCGCTTTGCTTCGCGACATGAGCCGCCCCGCACCGTGGCATGTGGAGCCCCATGACTCCTCCATGGCGCTCTCGGTCCCGGCGAGGAGATAGCTCGCCGTACCCATATCGCCGGGGATGAGCACCGGCTGGCCGACGTCGCGGTACCGCTGCGGGACCTCTTTGCGACCGGGGCCGAATGCGCGCGTGGCTCCCTTCCGATGCACCACCATCTTGCGCCGTTTACCCTCGAACCGATGCTCCTCGATCTTTGCCATATTATGTGCGACGTCGTAGACGATCTCCATGCCCATCTCTTCGGCGCTGCTATCGAGCACCTGTTCGAACGCTTCGCGGATCCAGTGCACGATCATCTGGCGGTTGGTCCAGGCGTAGTTCGCCGCGCAGCGCATCGCTTTCATATAGCGCTCGGCGGGTCGCGAGCCCATGGGCGCGCAGACGAGCTGGCGGTCCGGAAGCTCGATATCGAACTTGCGCGAGACATAGCTTCCACGGCTCTTTTCTTTATGAAAATATTTTTCCAGTTCCTTGAGCTGGTCGTCGCAGATCTGGTACCCGCACCCGCGCGAGCCGGTATGGATCATCACGGCGATCTGACCGCGGTCGGTGATCCCGAACTTCCGACCGATCTCGGGCTCGTAGATCTCGTCGACACGTTGGATCTCGAGGAAATGGTTGCCCGCGCCGAGCGATCCGAGCTGCGGCATGCCGCGCTGTTTCGCGCGGTTGCTGATCACGCTGTGGTCCGCGCCGTCGAGCACACCGTTCTCCTCGAGCCGCTCGAGGTCCTCGTCCCAGCCGTATCCGTTCTCCACCGCCCAGCGCGCGCCCTCCTCGAGCACGGTCTCCAGCTCGGCTTTCGAGATATGGACCTTCCCTTTCGACCCGAGCCCTGACGGAACATTCCGGAACATTGCATCGACGAGCGCGCGGATATTGGATCGGACATCGTCCTCGGTGAGGTCGGTCCGCACCAGCCGTACACCGCAATTGATATCGTAGCCCACCCCTCCGGGGCTGACGACGCCATCATCCGCATCGATGGCGGCGACACCGCCGATGGGGAAACCGTACCCCCAGTGGATATCGGGCATGGCCATACTGGGACCGATGATGCCGGGGAGCGCGGCGACGTTGGCCACCTGCTCCGGTGCGCGGTCGTCCTTGATCACGCGATGAAGCTCGTCATTGAGATAGATGAGCCCGTCGGTGCGCATGAACGGCTTGTAACTCTTGGGAATCTTATAGCGGAAATCGTCGACCTTGTTCAGCGGTCCGTTCCAACCCATATCGTTTCCATCCTCGGTTCGTCTCCCGTTGCCACCGCCCCATGCAGGCCCCGAAACGGCTCCGATAGCGCCGATCCGGGCTATCCACGGGTCACGGTGACGCGGGTCCACACCTCTTCATGCTCAGATGTCAAATAAAACTGTTGCGGTCCCGCGTTCGGGATCGACCTCGAGGAGATGACGTGTGACCGCCTTGATCTCGGCGTGGTATTCGTGACGGTCGGGATCGTACGGCTCGCCCTTCGCGGTGGCGGAAAGCTGGTAGCACGTCCCTTCTTGATTCTCCTCCACCTCGATCTCCACATCCACCGAGCGGAACATGATGCCATCGATCTCGTGATGAAAGAGGAGCTCTGCGAGGAAATCCCTCAATAGGGTTTCGAGCTCGTCGGCCTCGACCTCGATGTCGACCTCGTCGGTGCCCCTCACCGTCTCGAGGTCGGTGAGGATGGCGAACATCCCACGGGCGGCGTTGGCAAAGAGCGTCTCCAGGTCCTTCCCTTTCGCCCGGAGCCCGATATCGGCGGTATGGTCGATATATTCGTACCCCTGCTCATTCTCGTCCTCTGCATCTGGATCGTCCATCACCATCATCAACTCGTTTCTGCCGCGTTCGGGTCCCCGTTCTCGTTCTCGGGGGTCTCCGGGATGTTGCGACAAAGAATAAGCGTTGCGACGGCCACCGCGGCCACCGCCGCGGCCGCGATGAGGACGATCAGCGTGACGGCAGCGGTACCCGCGTCGTCCGCACCACCGGCCTCCTGCCGCGCGATGGTACGGCTATCGACCCGTGCCGCGGTGAGGTTCGTATCGTAGGCGATGATGGTCAATCGTATTGCGCCGCCCGTAGTGACGTTCGCTCCAGCCGCGCCATCGGTGGGTTGGGACGGGATGGTCGTTTGCACGGTGCCGGACCCGCCCACGGTGCAAACATCGTCGGTGCAATCCTCCTCGGCGCCGATCTCGAAGGGGACGCTCTCCCAGCGGGCGCCATCCCCCGCGCTGAAGGTATAGAAGAGATAGGCGGCACTGACGCCGTCGGGGTCGTCGATATCGGCGCTGACCGTGAGCGTTTCGG